>NZ_JBWHTS010000002.1:0-120386 GCF_056343165.1 Buchnera sp. (in: enterobacteria)
TTTGATAATATTGAAATTATATCAGTGCTTTTCTTTTGTAAAGGTAATCCACTCAATCCTCCTTTTTCTAAACTATTTTTTAATCCAGATACTAATGAGTGGTCCAGCGTTGTATTAGTTGCAATTACTGCATCTATTCTATGTTTGATCAATTGTTTGGAAATATAAATTATTTCTTTCATTGATAGATCTGGTGAAATTTTAATTGCTATAGGAACATATTTTAGGTGTTTTTCATGAAGTTCTTTTTGTTTTTTTTTTATTTTGTATAACAAATTTTCTAAAAGAACTCCGTATTGTAATTTTCTTAAATTTATAGTATTAGGTGATGAAATATTTACTGCAATATAGCTTGCATAACAATATATTTTTTCTATACATATCAAATAATCATTAACTGAATCTTCAATACTGGTATTTTTATTTTTTCCAATATTAACACCTATTATGCCCTTAAAATTAGATTTTTTTATATTATAGATCAAATTATCTATTCCTAAATTATTAAATCCCATTCTATTAATTATAGCTTCCGTAGGAATTATTCGAAAAATTCTAGGCTTTGGATTTCCAATTTGAGGTAAAGGAGTAACAGTACCCACTTCAATAAAACCGAATCCTAATTTTGATAAAGAATTTATATATTCTCCATTTTTATCTATTCCTGCTGCAGCGCCAAGTTTATTTTTGAAAGTTAGACCCATGCATTTAATTTTTTTTGATGGTATTCTAGTTTGATAGAAAAAATTAAATATTTTAATATTTTTTGTATTTAGATATTTTAGTGTTAAAAAATGAGCTTTTTCCGGTTCTATTAAAAATAACAGTTTACGAATGAAATAATAAAACATTATAATCCCTTTTTTATATAGAATAAAATTCTAAAAAATAGAATAAAAAATTTTACTAAAAAAATAAATAAAATAATTTTATTATATATATTATTTTTTGAAAAATTGATAACTTTTTTATTTATGTTATATTTTTAAAAAAGAACTTAAAAATATTTATTTTTCTATTTTATTAATTTCAGTTTTCTTTATGATTGTTGCATATAGTTATGGTATACAAAAAATATATAAAAATAGTAGAATAAAAAAGCAAAAATACTATGAAACAATATGATTATCCAATAGTGAAAACATTGCTTGATACTGATGCATATAAACTTCATATGCAACAAGCTGTTTTTTATCACTATTCAAATGTAAATGTAGTTGCAGAATTTATTTGTCGAGAAGATAATTTTCTAGGTTGTTATTCAAATATTTTATTAGAACAAATTAGCATGATGAGTTCTTTGTCTTTGAGTCATGAAGAATATGCCTATATTAGTTCTTTTCCATTTTTTAAGAAAGAATATTTACATTGGTTAAGAAAATTTCGTTATAATGTTTCACAAGTAAAAATAAAAAATTATCATGGTCAATTACATATTCGTATAAGTGGACTATGGAAGGAAGTTATACTATGGGAAGTTCCGATTTTAGCTTTAATTAGCGAGGTTTTTCATGGAAATTTTTCTCCAGAAATTACTTTTAAATCTGCTTTGCAATATTTAGATAGCAAATTAATAAAATTTTCTGATGATACGAAATATATAGATTTATCTCGTTTGAAGATTGTTGATTTTGGCACAAGAAGAAGATTTTCTTATGATGTACAATATGCTGTTATTAAAAGATTAAAAAGTAGCTTTCCTTTTTTAATTGGTTCTAGCAATTACCATATAGCTCGTATATTAAAAATAAAACCAGTAGGAACACAAGCTCATGAATGGTTTCAAGCACATCAGCAAATTGTAAAAAATTTAAAAAAAAGTCAGATTTTGGCATTGAAAACATGGTTATATCAATATAAGAATGATTTAAGTATTGCTCTTACAGATTCAATTAATATGGACGCTTTTTTACGAGATTTTAATTTATATTTTACTTCTTCTTATCAAGGTATTAGACATGATTCAGGAGATCCTGTCAAATGGGCTGAAAAAGCTCTTAATCATTATGAGAAACTAGGAATTGATCCCTGCACTAAAACATTGTTGTTTTCTGATAATTTGAATTTTAATAATATTATATCTTTATATAAAAAATTTAATAAAAGAATTAATGTGATTTTTGGGATAGGAACGAAATTGACTTGTGATATTCCATACATAAAACCATTAAATATTGTTATTAAGCTAGTAGAATGCAATGGGAAACCTGTTGCTAAAATATCTGATAGCCCAGGAAAAACATTTTGTTTAGATCATAATTTCTTAAAACATTTATGTGAAGTATTTAATGTACAGCTAAAAAATAGATAAAATAAAAATTGTTTATTTGTTTTATTAACATGCAAATATATAAATATTTTTTAAAGTATTTTTTAAAATTTGTGAATCAATACTAATATTGATAAAATATAAAAATGTTTTTCAAAAATTTATTTCTATAAAATTTTATTTTTTCAAAATAAGTAATAATATAAAAGGACAGATTTTATGAATACAGTATCAATATCAGATATATATAAAGATGATATTATGGTAAATAGTTTTATTACTGTATGCGGATGGGTGCGGAGTCGCAGAAGCTCAAAATCTGGCTTTTCTTTTATTACTGTCTATGATGGTTCATGTATTGATTCGATACAGGTGATTGCAAATAACAATTTATGTAATTATTATGAAGAAATATTGCATTTGACAATCGGATGTTCTGTTATGCTTACTGGAATATTGATATTATCAATTGGAGATAAACAAAAATATGAAATTAAGTTAAAAAAAATCAAAGTTTTAGGCTGGATTGAAAATCCAGAAACTTATCCAATATCTGCTAAAAAACATAGTATAGAATATTTGAGGGGAGTAGCACATTTAAGATCTAGGACAAATTTAATAGGTGTGATAACTCGAATAAGAAATCATATATTTCAATCGTTGCATCATTTTTTTTATAAAAAGAATTATTACTGGGTTCCTACACCTATTATAACTAGTTTAAATACAGAAGGTACTGGAGAAATGTTTCGTGTTTCGACATTGAGCATGAATGATATTCCTAAAAATAAAGATGGATCCGTTGATTTTAAAAAAGATTTTTTTGGACAAGAATCTTTTTTAACTGTTTCGGGACAATTGAATTTAGAAACATATGCCTCTTCTTTATCTAAAGTTTATACCTTTGGTCCTACTTTTCGAGCTGAAAATTCTAATACTAGTCGTCATTTAGCGGAATTTTGGATGCTAGAAGTAGAGTCAGCTTTTTCAGATTTAAATGATATATCAGATTTTGCTGAATATATGTTAAAATATGTTTGTAAATCTCTTTTAAAGAGTTGTATGTCTGATATTAATTTTCTCAAAATTTATATTGATCATAATATAGTTAGTCGTTTAGAAGGATTATTATCAGTAGATTTTATACGTATAAATTATATAGATGCTGTGAATATTTTGATTAACTCTAAAATTCAATTTAATCAACCTGTTTCTTTTGGTATTGACTTATCTTCTGAACATGAACGTTTTCTTGTAGAGAAGTATTTTAAAATACCAATAATAATAAAAAATTATCCTAAAGAACTAAAAGCTTTTTATATGAGATTAAATGATGATAAAAAAACAGTTGCTGCAATAGATTTATTAGTTCCTAATATTGGAGAACTAATAGGTGGTTCTCAACGTGAAGAACGCATTTCGATTTTAGATGAACGTTTATTAGAATTGGGATTAAAAAAAGAAGATTATTGGTGGTATCGAGATCTTCGTCGATATGGTACGGTCCCGCATTCAGGTTTTGGGATGGGTTTTGAACGATTGATTTCTTATGTTACTGGAGTGAAAAATATAAGAGATCTTATTCCATTTCCACGCACTGTTAATAATGCGCAGTTTTAACTATACATGCAATATTTACTGAATAATTTTTTTATTTGAGTATTTACATACGAATACAGAATGCAAAAAAGCAATATTATCTAATAATATATTCATGCTTGATTTAAATTATTTTTACTAAAAGGTAATGTAAAAAATTATGACAAATCATAAATCTTTGGCAATTATAATACCAATTTTATTAGCTGCTAGTAATGGAGTGAATGCTTTAGAGATATTTAATAAAAATGGTAATAAACTTGAATTATATGGTAGTATTAATCCTCATCATGAATTATCTCATAGTTTCTTATCGACTAAAATTACATCTCATAACGATGATACAAATGCTATTTTAGGTCTTTCAGGAGAAATGAATATTACAGATGAACTTATAAGTTATGCTACTATTGAATATAGAGCTAATCTTTCTTTACCAGAAGAATTATTAAATAAACAACAATCTAATGCTATACGTTTGGGATATGCTGGTTTCAAATACGGAAATTGGGGTTCGATAGATTATGGTCGTAATTATGGTGTTTTTCATGATGTACAATCATTAACTCATCATACGCCATATATTAATCAAAATAGTGTATTTTCTTATAATGATAACTATATGATAGGCAGAAGTAACAGTCTACTTACTTATAAAAATAGCAATATTTTTGGTTTAGTTGACGGAGTTAGTTTTGTCTTGCAATATCAAGATCAATCTAAAAATATAGAAGAACGTCAGCAAAATGGTTCTGGTTGGGGTGCTTCTTTAAAATATGAAAGTAATGTTGGACTTACTGCTATTGGTTCTTTTTTTTCTTCTCAAAGATCTGCATTCAATAAAATTAATCAAAATGAAACACTTCCTTCTGTAGGAGCATATGGTTTAGGTTTTAAATATGACGCTAATGATATATATATTGCAGCTTTTTATGGTGAAGGACATAATTTAACACCAGCCCATAATATTATTAGTCAAAATAATTTACCTAATGACGAACAACCATATATCAATAGAACACAAAATATTGAAGCCATTGCAGAATATAACTTTCATTCTGGATTTCATCCTTCTTTGAGTTATTTGGATTCTAAAGGACAAAATACAAATATTAAAAACTCATCCAGTAATCAAGATTTAGAGTTAGCGAAACAAATTAATATTGCTACTCGTTATGAGTTTAATAAAAATATTTCTACATATATGAATTATAAAATTAATTTATTAAAGAATGATAATTTTATGAAGACAAATAATGTTATAGCGGATAACACTATTGGTGCAGGAATAGTTTACCACTTCTAATTTTGTTAAAATGTATACATATTTATTTGGAAAATAATTTAAATTTATTAATAATATTTAAGAGTTAGAACTTTCTACTGTTGTATAAATAGAGAAATCTATTTTTATATTTAAAAAAATCATTAATTATTGAATAATATAAATTTCAGTAGAAAGGGCTACTCTTAATAAAAATAAAATATTTTTCTTATATAAAATATTTTTTAATAGCGAATTCTGTAATATCTGTGTAATAACAGATTAAACATGTTTTTTTATTTTATTGAAAAAATTTTTGTTGTTTTATAAATACTATCTCTCCTGTTTTTACTAGAATTAATTCTATTTTCAATAGAAAAGGTTCATTTTTACCAGAAATAGAACCCCGAAGATAATATTTTATATTATTATTACGAGATAAAAGAAGTGCCGTACTAGTATCTAATGTTTTTTTTGTATTTAAAATACCTAATTTTTTTTTGATTTTTTTAATTATTTCTTTTTCAACAAAAAAAATTTTTTTATTTTTTTGGGAAAACTTTTTTTTTATTAAATTTGTTAATTTTTCTGTATCCATAAATATGCTTGTATTATTTTCTAATACATCGATAAAAAATAATGTTTTTTTTAGAGTAATTATATTATTAGATTTTAATATTTCTAAAATAATATTTTCTATAGCTGAATCAAATTTTAAGGGAATAAAATTTAATTGCGGTGTTAAAAAACTTGAATTTTTTGTTTTTATAATATTTTTTTCTATTTTATTATGAAAAGAACAACTACTTATCAAAAAAACAACAAACATTATAAATAATAAATATTTGTTCAAATTTAACCCTTATATTATAAAAATTATGCAATTTTAAGAATTTTAAAATAAAAAATAATCATGAAAAAGATTTGAGTTTCCTCCCTCCTAATAAATGCATATGAAGATAATTGATCTCTTGACCGCCATTTTCATTACAATTAATAATAATTCGATATCCTTTTTGACTAATATTTTTTTGTTTTGCAATATTGACAGCAATATAAAACATATGCGCTATAATCGATTGATTTTTTTTATTAATATCATTTGATGATCCAATAAAAATATTTGGTATAATTAATATATGTACAGGTGCTTTTGGTTTTATATCTTTAAAAGCAGTGACTTTTTCATCTTGATAAACAATATCTGCTGGTATTTTTTTCTTAATAATGTTCTTAAAAATTAGACCGTCTTGCATAATTTAAATTCCTTATTTTTATGTTTTCTTGATATATTCATCCATTTCTGTTTTAATATTTTCAGATCTAGTTCCAAAAACAATTTGTATCCCTGAACCTGAAATTATCATTCCTGCAGCACCAATATTTTTTAAATCTTTTTGATTGACTTTTGAAATTTCTAGAACTGTAATTCTCAATCTAGTAATACAAGCATCTAGATTTTTAATGTTGTTTTTTCCGCCTAATGCATTAATAATATATGGTGCAATTTCATTATTATTTTTTTCTAATATATTGTTTTTTATATCTTCTCGTCCTGGTGTTTTGAAATTGAAATTGACAATTAACAAATAAAATGAAATATAATATAATAATCCATAAAATATTCCAATAATTGGGAAAAGCAATATGTGGTTACTATTTCCACTCAATATTATAAAGTCTATCAAACCATGTGAAAAACTAGTACCTGCACGCATATTTAAAAAAATACATAATGGGAAAGATAGACCTGCTAATAAGGAATGAACAATATACAGTACTGGAGCAACAATAATGAATGAAAATTCAATTGGTTCAGTAATACCAGTTAAAAAAGCTGTTAATGCCGCTGAAATCATAATACTACCGATTTTATTTTTATTTTCTTTTTTAGCTGCATGCCAAATTGCTAAAGCTGCACCGGGTAGACCATACATTTTAAAAATAAAACCTCCTGATAAATTTCCGGCTGTAGAATCACCAGCCATATATCTTGCAATATCTCCGTGAAAAACTTGTCCTATAGAATTAGTGTATTCTCCAATTTGCATTTGAAATGGAACATTCCAGATATGATGTAATCCAAATGGCACGAGTGCTCTTTCTACTAATCCATATAGAGCGAAAGCAAGAATTGGATTTTGATATGCAGCCCATTCAGAAAAAATTTGAATTCCATGACCAATTGGAGGCCAGATAACAGATAATAATATTCCGATCAATATAGCAGATAATCCTGAAATAATAGGAACAAATCTTTTTCCGGAGAAAAAACCTAAATATTCAGGTAATTGAATACGATAAAATCTATTAAACATATAAGCTGAAATTGTACCTGCGATAATTCCGCCTAATATACCAGTGTCAGAAAGATGTTGATTTTTTATAACATCAATAGTTGTATGTAAAATAATTGGTTCAACTGCAGTTAATGTCTGAATTAAAATGCTATAAGATACAACTGCAGCTAATGCTGCAACACCATCGTTCTTAGTAAAACCTAGCGCCACCCCAATTGCAAAAATTAATGGCATGTTGCTAAAAACAGAACCTCCTGTTTGAGCCATAATTTGAGAAAGAATATCTGGTAATAAACTAAAACGTGCAGATCCTACGCCTAGAAGTATCCCTGCAATAGGTAATACAGAAACAGGTAACATAAGTGATTTACCAACTTTTTGAAGGTTTGCAAACACATTTTTAAACATATGAAAATTCCTTATTGTATATAAAAATTTTAAGAACAATTATAAATAATAAATATTATATTTTCTGAAAAATATTATTTTGATTAATTACAATATTATAAATGAAATAGTGTATGAAAATTATTTGTTGTGATTTTTGCAAGCGCATTTATTTCTATTTTTTTTAAAGAGGAAATTTTTTTTGCTATGTAAATTAAATGTGCGGGTTCGTTTTCTTTTCCTCGATAGGGAGATGGCGATAAATATGGTGAATCTGTTTCTATTAATAGACGGTCTAGTGGTATTTTTTTAATTGTTTTACAAATTTCTTCAGAATTTTTAAAAGTAATTAATCCAGAAAAAGAAAGATAAAAACCTATGTCTAATAATTTAAATGCAGAACTAGAATCCCCAGTGAAAGAATGTAATATTCCTGTACATTTATTTGCATTTTCTTCTTTTAATATTTTTATAGTATCATCTATGGAATTTCGTGAATGTACTATAATTGGTTTTTTTAATTTTACTGCAATTCTAATATGTTCACGGAAAAAATCTTGTTGTATTTTTTTATTGTCAGATGAATAATAATAATCTAAACCAGTTTCACCTATTGCTATTACACGTTTTATAGAAGATAATTCTTTTATTTTATTCGATAAATTTTCTAATGTATGAAAATCATCGAATGTTTTTTTGCAATTTAAGGGATGTATACCACAAGAATAAAAAATAAATTTATATTTTTTAAATAATTCTTTTATTGTATAAAAATTATTTATAGAAGTTGAAACTGTTAAAAATTTTTTTACATCATTTGCATAAGATTTTTTTAATATATCATCTATATTTTTATGTAATGAATTATAATTTAATCTATCAAGATGACAATGTGAGTCAATGAAGAACATAATTTTATCTCGTATAAAAATTTATTTTATAATGTACAATCTAATATTTTTTCCCATCTAAGTAATTGATCCAATAACAATAATTCATAATTGATTCCAGGTATGCTTAGTAATCTATTTTTACAGTGCATCCAGTTACGAATGCTAATATCTAAAATGATGTTTTTATAATTACAAGAAAACCATTTGATTATTTTTATTTGATCAGAATTGATTAAGTTCTTTTTTTCATGAAAATTAAATTTAATAGCATCAAATAATACAAAACATATCCAATCAATTTTCAATGTACTATTTTTTTCTTTTAATAATGGTAATATTTTTAATAAGTTTTTATTTTTGATAGAATTGTATAAACATTCATAAAAATTTATTCTTTCTAGCCATATTTCACTATTAATAAATTTTTTTGCAGATAAAGGAGAGCCTTGATTTATACGTAGTGCTGTTAAATATGATCTATTTTTTTTTATATTTTCTTTTTCTAACCATTCTAAACTATCTTTTTCTGTTGGAGTAAATAATTTATAGATAATACAACGGCTATTTAGTGTGGAATGTAAATTTAAATTTTTATAATTGACAAGAAAAAACCAAGTCTTTTTAGGTGGTTCTTCTAACGTTTTTAAAAAAGCATTTATTGCTGATTCTGTTAGTTTTTCAGTATCTGATAAAAAGATGACTTTAGATCCGCCTTGTTGAGGGCATTTAAATATTTTTTGGTTAATATCTCTTATATTTTCTATACTAAAAAAATTATTTTTTTCAATTTTAAACTGATGCAAATCTGGATGAGTATTTGATGATATCAATTTACAACTGTAACATTTATTACAGGAATTTATTCCTGTCGGTTTGAGACACAATAGCCACTTACTAATAAACCTAATTAATAATGATACTCCTATGCCTCTTTGCGTTTTGATTAAAATCGCATGATGAGCTTTTTTTTTTGATATTGCTGTATAATATTATTATACGGTTGTATTAACCAGGGATATAATTTCATATAACTTGTTCATTGAGCCAATTTAATATTTTTTTTGTGATATCTTGAGTTACTTTTTTAATATTCAAATTAGCATTAATTATTATAGTTTTTTTATCTAATTTGATATTTTTTAAATAACATTTTCTAGTTTTATTAAAAAACTTTAAAGATCTGCTTTCAATTAAATCTAATGAATTTCTTTTTAATGCTCTTTCTAAACCAATTTTTGGAGATACATCTAAATAAACAGTTAAATCTGGAATAAAATTATGTAAAAATAAAGATTTTAATTGAGAAATGATTGTTTTTTTAATACCTAAACCTCCACCTTGATAAGCTAGTGAAGATAAATCATGACGATCAGAAATAACCCACATTCCATTTTTTAGTGCAGGTTTTATTTTTTTTTCAACTAGTTGTATTCTTGCTGCATACATTAATAATAATTCAGTTTCTTTAATAAGATTGTCAGTGTTAAATTTTTTTTTTATTAATTTTCTTATATCTTCAGCAATAGGTGTACTGCCAGGTTGACGTACTAATAGTATATTTTTAATACTATATTTTTTTAATATGTTTTTAACACATAAACATGCATGAGTTTTACCTGCACCTTCTAGACCTTCAATTACAATAAATTTATTTTTTATCATTATTTTTAAAATATTTACTCTCTAATTTCAAAAATGTTTAGTTTATATTAAATTTATATTTTTAAAAATTATAAAAATATTCTATTTTTATCTTGTAAAAAATATAATAGTTATTTATTTTATTGAACAATAGTTATTAATAAAATCAATAGATTGCTGTATTGTATTAATTTTTTCTGCTTCTTCGTCTGATATTTCAATATTAAATTCTTCTTCTAAAGCCATAATTAGTTCTACTGTATCAAGCGAATCCGCACCCAGATCATCTATAAACGATGCATTATTAAAAATATCTTCTTCTTTTATATTCAATTTTTCAATAACAATTTTTTTTATACGTTCTTCAATACTTTTCATTTTTATTATTTCCTTAATTTTCAAAATTAATTGATATTTTAACTATTTAAAATACATGATTTTAAATATTTAAAATAATAATTTATATTATATCATATACATACCACCATTTACATGTAATGTATGACCAGTTATATATGATGCTTGTTTTGAAGCTAAAAAAATCACAGCATCAGCTATTTCTTCTGGTCTTCCTATTCTTTTCATCGGTATATTAGATAAAAAATTTTTATACTGTGTTAAATTTAATGTCTTAGTAAGATCAGTTTCGATTAAACCTGGTGCAACAATATTAACGGTAATACCTTTCGATGCTACTTCTAATGCTAATGATTTGTGAAATCCCACTAGTCCTGATTTAGAAGCACTATAATTACTTTGTCCTTTGTTACCTATATCAGCAATTACCGAACCAATAGTGATAATTCTACCTTGTCTTTTTTGAATCATCGATCCAATAATAGATCTGATAAGATAAAAAATGGATGATAAATTAATTTTTATTACATCTTCCCATTCTTGATTTTGCATTTTTACTAGCAAATTATCTTCTTTAATACCAGCGTTATTAATTAATATGTCAATAGAGTATTTTTTTTTATAAATATATTTTATTTTTTCTGTAATAGAATTAGTATCTTTTAGGTTCAAAATAAGACCAAATCCATTTTTTTTTAAATAGCCATTAATTTTTTTTACTCCATTTTCAGTAGTTGATGTTCCAATTACTTGAATTCCATTTTTTATGAGTTTTTTTGCAATTGCTTTTCCTATTCCACGATTTGCACCTGTTATTAACGCAGTTTTTTTATTTTTTTTCATTATTTTTTTTATTGATTTTTTTAAAAGCTAGTAAAAAATTTTTTAAATTATTTGTACTAAATGAAATAATATTTTTATCTTCTTTATTTAAATTAGATAATATTTTATTAGGACCTATTTCTAACATTATAAAATTTTTTTTAAGTTTTATAAAATCGATAATCTCTTTCCATCGTACAGTGCTATAGATCTGTCTAACTAATGCGTTTTTGATTTTTTTATGATTAACTTCAGATTTGATATCAACATTATTAATAATTGGGACTTTTGGTGGTTTTATTGTAACAATTTTTAAAATTTTTTTTAGCTTATAAGATACGGATTGCATTAATTTAGAATGTGCAGGTATATTAATATTAAGTGTAAATATATATTTAGCACCTAATTTTTTAAAAATTAAACTAGCTTCGCTTACAGCAGATGCATCTCCTGAAATTACAATTTGATTATGGGAGTTCACACTTGCCAAGGAAACAATTTTTTTTTTTTTGATATTTCTGAACACACAGTGTCTACTTTATTTTGATCTATACCGATAATTGCTTGCATTAAAGTAGGTCTATTTATATTTATTTTCTGCATAAGTTCACCGCGCAAGAAAGCAATTTTCAATGCATCAGAAAATCTCATTGAATCCGAGCATACCAATGCGGAATATTCACCAAGGCTATGACCTAACATGAATGATGGAACCGCTCCATTTTTATTTTTCCAAAAACGATAGATTGAAACTGATGAAGTTAATATTGCTACCTGTGCATATTTACTCTGATTTAATTTTAATGAAGGTCCTTCTTTTATTAATTTAAACAAATCAAAATGTAGGTGATCTGATGCTTCATTAAAAGTTTTTTGAAAAATATGATTAGTTTTATAGAAAAATGAAGATAACATACCAACATATTGAGAACCTTGTCCTGGAAATAGCATTGCAAACAAAGTCATTATGATCACCTTATTTTTAAAATACAATCTTATAATATACTTATTAAGTATTTTTATATCTATTTATTAATATCATTTCATACGAATATTTTTTATTATATATTTTTTATAAATATTAAATATGTTTAATGTTTTAAAACGTTTTGAATAAAAATTATAATGTTAATGTTTGATATATTTTTTATATTAAATTGTAATTTTTTTTTAACATAAATATATATTATTTTTAAAAAATAAATTTTTAATAAATAATTTTATTGATCAAATAAAATATTTTGATAAGTTAAATAAATTTAATATTTATACTATTTATTTTATAAAATAGCACTTTTAAAAGTGCTATTTTATTTAAATATATTTTTTTAAATAACTTTTTTGCCTTTATAATAACCGTTTTTAGTAATATGGTGTCGAATATGTGTTTCTCCAGAAAATTTGTCTACAGATAAAGTTGGTGCTATTAAAGAGTCATGAGAACGTCTCATTCCTCTTTTAGAACGAGTAGGTTTATTTTTTTGAACTGCCATGATATTTTCTCTATTTAGTATATTGAAGAACAATTTAATAAAATAATATTTTAAACATTAATTTTTTAAAATAAGTTAAATCATATTATTTAAATAATTTTTAAAATCTATATCTAACGGTGCTTTTATATAAGTTTTATTGCCATTTTTTGGATGAATAAAATGTATTCCAGACGAATGAAGTAAAAGTCTATTAATATTTTTATCATTTTTTATGCTTGCATCTAAATTACTTTTTCCGTAACGTTTATCGAACAATATGGGATGTCCTGCATACAAAGCATGTGCACGAATTTGATGTGTTCGACCAGTTTTCGGGGTAATTGATAATAATGTTGAGGAAGAAAATTGTTTTTTAACTTCAAAATAAGTTTCTGAAGGTTTACCTTTTGAATTAATTAACACTATTTTTTTTTTGTTCTTTAATTGAACTTTTAATAAAGGCTCTGAAATTTTTTTTACATTAATAGGCCATAATCCATGAACTAATGCTATGTATTCTTTTTTAATTTTTTTTTCTCTTAATTGCTGGTGTAATGATGTTAAAGATGTACGTTTTTTTGCTAAAATTAAAACACCTGATGTTTCTCGATCAATACGATGTACAAGTTCAAGAAATTTATTTAATGGACGTAATTTTCGAAAATATTCTATAATTCCAAAATTTAATCCGCTTCCACCATGAACTGCAATTCCTGAAGGTTTATTAATAATTAATAAATGATTATCTTCATATAAAATACTATTTAATAAAATTTCGGCCTGATTTAAAGGGAAGAATACATTTTTTGGATTACATTCAATTTTTATTGGTGGAATTTTCAGCATATCCCCGATTTTTAATTTATAATGTGGTTTGATTCTTTTTTTATTAACCCGAACTTTTCCTGTCCTGATAATACGATAGATCATACTTTTAGGTATATTTTTAAACTTTCGGTGCATAAAATTATCTATTCGTTGATCTAACATATCTTTATTAATGTATATAATAGATATAGGTAGCATTTTATGTTTCATTAAAAAAATCTCTATTTTAAGTAATTTTTTTAATTTTTATTTATTATAATATAATTATTTTCATAAATATATGAAATAAATTTCTTATCAATATATATAATATAAAAAATTTTTATATCATATTTTATATGATTATTAACAATATTTTACATGTGTTTATATATAATAATTTATTATATTTACATTTTAAAATTTATTTAAATTTTAAAATTTTACAAAAAATTTATTTTTATAAGTATTTGAAATAAATATCATAATATAATCATAAAAATTAATTTTTAATGATTTATATTTCCTGTTGATGTATTTACTTATTTATAAAAATAAGAGAGAAAAGGTTATAATGAAAAGAATGTTAATCAATGCAACTCAGCAGGAAGAGTTGCGTGTAGCTCTTGTTGATGGTCAACGTTTATATGATCTTGATATAGAAAATTCTGGGTCAGAACAAAAAAAATCAAATATATATAAAGGAAGGATTACTCGTATAGAGCCTAGTTTAGAAGCTGTATTTGTAGATTATGGTGAAGAAAAAAATGGTTTTTTGCCATTTAAAGAAATTTCTAAAAACTGTTTTTTAGAAAAAAATACTTGTAATTTAAACTTTAACACAAAAGATTTTTTACAAGAAGGTCAAGAAGTTATTGTTCAAATAAGCAAAGAAGAACGAGGAACTAAAGGAGCAGCATTAACTACTTTCATTAGTTTAGCGGGAAGTTATTTAGTTCTTATGCCAAATAATCCTAAATCTAGTGGTATATCAAGAAGAATTGAGGGAAATGATAGAACAGTATTAAAAGAGTTTCTAGCGTTATTAAAATTACCTGAAAACATGAGTTTAATTATTCGCACTGCGGGCTCTGGAAAATCTATAGAATCATTAAGATGGGATTTATCTCTTAGGTTACAGCATTGGAATACAATTCAAATAATAGCAAAAAGCCGAACTGCACCATTTTTGATTCACCAAGAAAGTAACATTATTTTTCGTGCTTTTAGAGACTATTTACGTCAAGATATTGGAGAGATTTTAATTGATAATCCCAAAATATTAGATTTAGCACGAAAACATATTACCTTTTTAGGACGTCCTGATTTTGCTAATAAAATCAAGTTATATAGTGGAGATATTCCATTATTTAGTCATTTTCAAATTGAAACGCAAATTGATTCTGCTTTTCAAAGAAAAGTTAGATTGCCTTCTGGTGGTTCAATTATGGTAGATAGCACTGAAGCTTTAACCGCTATTGATATTAATTCTTCTCGTTCTACAGGCGGAATAGATATTGCATCTACAGCATTTAATACTAATTTGGAGGCAGTAGATGAAATTTCTCGTCAATTACGATTACGCGATTTAGGAGGTTTGATAGTAATTGATTTTATAGATATGTCAACTGTTAGTCATCAACGAGCTATTGAAAATAGATTGCGTGAAATTGCACGTGATGATAGGGCGCGGATTCAAATTGGTCAAATTTCTAGATTTGGTTTGTTAGAAATGTCTAGACAAAGATTAAGTTCATCTTTAGGGGAATCTAGTCATCATATATGTCCCAGATGTACAGGAACAGGAACTATTAGAGATAATGAGTCTTTATCTTTATCTATTTTACGCTTAATTGAAGAAGAAGCTTTAAAAGAAAATACATATGAAGTACGTGCTATAGTACCTGTAGAAATAGCTTGTTATTTATTGAATGAAAAAAGAGATGCGGTACATGCTATTGAAAAACGTCAAGCTGGTGGAAAAACTATTATTGTGCCTAGCAAAAAAATGAAAACGCCACATTATTCTGTTTCTAGAATTAGAAAAGGTGAAAGTATAAACTTTACAAGTTATGGTTTCTCTAATATTCGTAAAAGTAAAATTGCAAATTTTCTAAAAGAAAATATTTTGAAAAAAAAACAAAAATCGAAAATAGAATTTACTGATTTTAATTTATCTAATGATATTTATCATAAATTAAAAAGAGAACAAAAAAACATTTTAAAAAAGAAAAAATATTATAATATTTTTTTTAAAATATTATCGAATAAAAATAAATTTATATTTAAAATCATAGATTGGTTAAAAAATTCTTTTTTAATTAAATACATTTTAATTATAAGCACAATTCTTAAAAAAAATGCTTTTCAAAATAAAAATAATATTTTTTTAAAAAAAAAATATTATTCTTTAGATAAGATAAATTCTAATAAGAAAAAAACTGTAGTTTTATCTGAATTTTTTAACAAAAATATTGATAATACAACTTTGAAAAATAAAAATTTTAAATTAGTTAAAAAAAACTATAATATCTTTCCCAAAAAAACTAATTATTTTGATGATAAAAATAATTTACAAAATTTAAATAAAAAAAAATTAGATATCTCTAAAATAGATAATTTTGTCAATAATGTAAAAAATAAAAAAAATAAAATAAAAAAAAGTGATTTAATACAAAAAAAAACAGCTCACAATATTTTTATTAAAAACATTGTTATGAATAGATATAATATGATTAATATCGTTAAAAATAATCCTCTTGATTATGAATTATCAAATAATCCTAAAATTTTTAAAAATAGCACTTTAAAAAATAATTTTTCAGGTTGTTATCCTATTCGATCTCGAATGTTAATATTATCTGCAGGGGTTGCATTAGAATTAGCATCAGGCAAATTTTTTATCAAAAATACAATATTTACGTTAGATAAAATAAAAAAACAGAAAAAAATAATAAGAAAGAAAAAATTATATATAACTTCTATTTTTGAAAAAAACAATATAAATAAGAAAAATAATTTTTTTATAACTAAGAAAACAAAAAATAAAACTCCTTTTTTTAAAAAAAATATAAAAAACAAGATTCAAATTACAGAAATTATAAAACCTGAATCTTGGAAAAAGAATGAGAAAAAAGATCTTTTAATTGCAGGTGAGAAAGATCTTTTGTATAAAAAAATATATATTAGAGAAAACAAAAGATATCAATCAAGTGCACCTGTAACAAAAATTTCTGAAAAATCATCTTTAAATAAAAAAGAAAAAGTATTTAATTTTAATTTTTTAATGATGAAGTTAAGTTTAAAAAGAAAAAATTCTGCAGGAGCACATTCTGCAACAAATTTTTCCAATTCACGTACTTCAAAACCTAAATAAAATATTTTTATTTATTAAATTGTTTAATTAGATAAAAAATAAAAACTTACTATAAAAGTAAGTTTTTATTTTTTATGGGTATTTTAGTTAGATTAACTATAACGTTCAACTATTTCATTAAAAATATTTTCTGCTGTTTGTAAAACTTTCACATTCGCAAGATAACATTCTTGTTGATAATTTAAATCTTGATAATTTTTTTCAATGTTGTTAGACATAGATATTTTTTTATCTCGAAGGATATTAATCATATTTTTTTTAAAAGGTAATTCTTCTTCTAATGCATTACATTTGTGTGCAATAGATTTAGAAAATCTTTGATAAGATTGATCTAGTGTTTCCTTATTTTCAACTAGCAAGTCCCGATAGAATTTATTCATAATCATGGCGTTATTTCTATTTGGATAATCTACATTATCTGTTGATGAAAATGCAAATGGTTCATTTTGATCAACTAATAATTTTAATTCGTCAAATGTTTTAGAATATGGCTTGACCATGTACATATTACCATCAGCATTTTGACCTTTTATTGCTAGTTCAATTCCATCAAAGGTAATTAATAATTGATTGTTTTTGATATGTACATCAGGTTCAATAATAGTGCGATCTGATATTCTTGTTACTGTCCAATTGTCATTTTGAAAAATTACAAGATAATCAGTATCTTTTGCATTGTTTGTAGCAACCCATTTGACAGATATCTCAGGAGATGAATAATTACCTAAACTGGATATTACTTCTGGATTGCTGATTTTAAAAATTTGTTTACCAACGTTCCCAAACATATCATATCCTAATGTATGATATGAGTTTATACTATCAGCAAAATTAACGGTTAATTGTCCAATTTTATTTCTTGCATTTGTTAATTCTTCCTTGCGAAATTTAAGCAAAGCTCCTAAAGTAGCACTGGGAATCATGTCTTCTATTTTTTTAACTATTTTTTTATCACTATCAAAATATCCTACACTAATATATTTATCATCTGATTTAGATGTTAGTGGAATTAAATTTTGTTTTTTATTATTCTCTATAATTGATATTCCATTATTTAAGATAAGGCTGTAATTATCATGATCTTTGACAACTTTTACACCGATTAAATTATTTAGTTCATCTACTAATTTATCTCTTTTTTCAAGAAGACTATCCATTCTATTGGGAAGCCTTAAAATAGGAAAATAACGAATATTTATAGTGATATCATGAATTTTATCAATTAAAGAATTGACTTTATTTATGTTATTTATTACTGAATCTTTAATGTCTTTTTCTAGAATTTTTAATCTTTGATCAAAATCTTTTATTGCAAATACTATATTACTTAATTTGTTTTTGATATTTTCATTAATTAAATTTTGTCCTCCTATTACGATATCTTTTTCTATTTGTTGATATAAATCATTAATTAGATTATTAAAAACATTTGATTTTTCACATAACAAATCTTCTAGTTTTAATAATTGTTCAATTTTAGTTTGTTCGTTTTGCACTTGTATATCAGTTTTTCGTTTTTCTTCTGTAATAAAATCATTATAATCATCGTATATTTCTTTTACTTTTACTGCAGTTTTTGTATTTGAATTTTGAACTGTATTTTCTAAAATAACACGTTTTCCTGGATTTTTTTCATCAGGATTGTTAACTTTATTGGCAGTATTATTCATCATAATTTTCATTGCATTAATGCCAGCAATAGCAGTATTGAATATTGAACCCATTTTTTATCCTTATTTAAAATTAAGAAATTAGTTTTAATTTAAAATATTTTTCTACTAAAAAATAGTATTTTTAAAAAATATTTAACTGTAATTTTATTACATAATACATTTTATGTTTGGATTTGCTTCAAAATAAAATTAGTTAATCCAATGCCCTTTTTACTAATTTCTTCAGATAATTGTTGATCATAAATATCGGTATAAAGACGACTTTGATTGTTATCAAACAAACTATCTTTTGGCAAAGAATTTCTCATGTTTTTAAGTAACAATTGAATAAATAAACCTTCAACTCCTCTAGCTGTTTGTAATTCATATTTTTTAGGATTCATACGTACTTGGTACTTGAGTTCATTAATAAATTGTACATTATAATCTAATGTGTTAAAGAGTAATAAGTTATCATTCATTAAATAATTTCCAATTTGGCGTTAAGACAACCAGCACTTTTCATTAATTGCAAGATAGACATTAATTCATCAGGTTTAGTGCCTAATGCGTTTAAAGCTCCAACTATATTATTTAAATTCTCTTTATTATTATAAATTTCATCCATATAATTTTTATTTACTATATTTTCTAAAGATTTCTCTTTTTTTTCAGTTTCACTAAATGATTTTAAAAAATAAAGGTCTCTTTTTTGATTTTTAATCTGATGTAAAATTATAGACATATTTCCATTAGAAACTACACATGATCCTAATTTTACTGATTGATTAATAACAATAGAACCAGTACGAGAATTAATTACAACCTTAGCTTCTTCAGAAGGCAATGAAATATCTATGTCTTGTATATTCGACAGCATATGCACTTGTACATCGTTGTTAGCTGAAGTATTCAGTTGCACCGTTTTGGAATCAATGGGTGTAGCTGTATCTGGATATTTCATGTTAATCATATCGCTAATACGCTGTGCTGTACTAAAATTTTCTTGATTTAACTGTAAGTTAATTGTTTTTTGTTTTCCAAAATTATTATTTACTTCACGTTCGATTGTTGCACCGTGATTAATTCTTCCAGAATTGACTTGATTTGAATAAAGATAATGATTTTTGTGTTTTGGATCATTTTTTGTAGATACTAATATATTACCTTGTGCAATAGCGTAAATTTGATTGTCAGTGCCTTTTAAAGGAGTCATTAACAGTGTTCCGCCCTTTAAACTCTTAGCATTACCCATCGATGAAACCATTATATCTATTTTTTCACCTGCATGACTAAATGGTGGTAAATTCGCTGTCACCATTACTGCTGCTACATTTCTAAGATGCATATTAGCATCTGAAGGAATATTAACACCTAATTGTGTTAACATATTATTTAATGATTGATTTGTAAATGGAACTTGTGTTGATTGATCACCGGTTCCATCTAAACCTACAATTAAACCGTATCCAATGAGCGGGTTATCTCGAATGCCTTGAATACTCGTCAAATCACGTACTTTTTCAGCATGTAAAGGTGACGAAAAAATTACAAAAACAAAAATAATTAATTTCATAAATAATAATATTTTTTTAGACATAAAAAACCTTTATAAATGTACTTTTGAAAATTGTTATAATGTATAAATATTTTATTTTTGAAAAATATCATCATGATATAAAATTGATTTTTTCTCATAAAGAACAAAAAACGTTCTTTATGAGTTTTTATTACATTATTGATGAGGAATGTAATTTTTAAACAGTTTTTTTAAATCGTTTTATTTCATAATATGTATTTACATAGGAGAAATTTTTAATAACAATTTTTGTAGCCAACCCATTTTTTGAACGTCATGAGTACGACCATGACTTATATATTCAATACGAGCGTCGGCAATTTGAGTAGATGCAATTAAATTGTTCTTATTAATATTGTTAGGATTTATCACACCTGAAAAACGAATGAATTCTGCACCCTCATTAATAGCAACTTGTTTTTCTCCGATAACCCTTAAATTTCCATTTGGAAGTACTTTTTGAACAGTAACGGTAATCAAGCCAGTAAATTTATTTTTAGCTGAATTACTACCTCTACCGGAAAAGTTATTTTTTCCTACACTATCTAAATTCGCTGCATTATCTTTCAAATTGAGACCTAAAATAGGATTTAATTGTCCCGGTGTAATCTTGATTCCTAAGTTAGTATTTCCATTTTTACTCATATCTGAAAAAGAACTATTACTAGCGCTTATGTTTTCTTGTAATACAACAGTTATGATATCACCAACATTGTGTGGGCGGTGATCTTCAAATAATGGTTGATATCCATAATTCAAAGGTATTTTTTCCTGAAACAAAGAACCATTTATTACTCTAGGCCATATATTAGGTGCTATAGCAGTTGTGTTACCTTCTATTAAAGGTTTATATTCAAAATTAGCACAACTCTGAAGTGTTAATAATACAATGGCAGTTAAATAGTATTTTTTTTGACAAACAAATAACTTTATCACGAAAAAGTTACCTTTAATAATAGACATATAATTATAATATATAGTTGTCTCGAATATACTTTCATAAAATATTGTAAAAATGTAATTATTACAATTGCGATAATTTTTGTAGCATTTGATCTGATGTACTAATCGATTTACTATTTATTTCATAAGCTCTTTGAGTTTGGATCATATTAACTAGTTCTTCAGCTACATTGACATTCGAAGTTTCGACATATCCTTGATATAATAATCCTGTACCATTTAAACCTGGAGCACTTTCAATCGGTGGTCCTGATGCTTGAGTTTCTTGATATAAATTCTCTCCTAAACTTTCTAAACCTGAACTATTAATAAAATTGACTAAATTTAATTGACCAATTAAAACTGGTTGCGTTTGCCCTTGAACAGCGACGCTAACAATTCCATCTCTTGCTATATTAATGTTTTCAGAACCAGAAGGAATAATTGTTTCTGGCAAAATAGGATAGCCACTATTTGTTACTAATTGACTGTTTTGATCCAATTGAAAAGAACCATCTCTTGTATACGCTGTATTTCCATCTGGTAATTGCACTTGGAAAAATCCTGGCCCGTTAATAGCCAGATCTTTTGGTGTGTTGGTTTGTGAAAGATTACCTTGCCTATGAATTCTTTCAGTAGAAACAGGTCTCACACCTGTACCTAATTGCAATCCTGATGGCAAAGTTGTTTCACTGGATGAGTTTGTACCAGCTTCTCGTATCGTTTGATACATTAATTCTTCGAAAACTGCTCTAGATCGTTTAAATCCATTAGTACTTACATTTGCCAAGTTATTAGAAATGACATTCATATTAATTTGTTGAGCATCAAGACCAGTTTTAGCAATCCACAAAGAAGGAATCATATTTTTATCCTATTTATTATTAATTATTAATATTAATTAGCTGATTTGCATATTCTGCATTTTGATCGCACATGGATATCATTTTCATTTGCATTTCAAACTGTCTAGCGTTTGATATCATTTCTATCATATTTTTAGAAGGATTTACATTGCTTTCTTCTAACATTCCTGATTGCACACGCACATTATTACTATGATTGATAAGATGATTATTTTTTTTTACATAAAACAATCCATTTTCTTTTTGTACAAGATCTTGCAAAGGCAAGTGTACTAATTTTAATGCTCCTATTTTTTTTTCAATAACATTTTTATTATTTTTTGTTATTGAGATAATAATTCCATTAGATAATATTTTTAAATTTTTATTATTTGGTATTTCTATATCACAGTTATTTCCTACGATTTCATTACCTTGAATAGTTAGCTTTTTATTTAAACTTATCTTTAAATGACCATTTTTTGTATATGCTTCTTGACCATTGATATCTTTAACTGTTAACCAGCCATCATTTTTAACAAATAAGTCTAAACTTCTTCCTGTGTTATTCAATGTTCCTGAAGCGATATTATGATATTCTTGTGTAATTTTATTGTACGTATTATATAAATTTTTTATATTCTGGTCTTGTATTGCCAAAATAAATTTTTCTTTAAAACCAGTAGTGGAAATATTTGCTAAATTATTAGAAATAATACTTTGTTTTTCTAATAATTGATTAGCAGCAATCATAGAATTATATATCGAATTTTCCATTATATTTTAAATCTCATATATTTTAGATTATCGTAAATTTATTAATGTGTTAATTATTTTATCTTCTGTTTTAAAAGATTGAGCATTTGATTGATAGTTACGTTGCGCAATGATCATGTTTATTAATTCTTGATTTAAATCAACATTTGATGTTTCTAACATTTTTTGATTTAAACTTCCAAAACCTTCATCACTACTAGCAATACCTATTGTTTCTTCGCCTGATTCTGGAGTAGCAGACCATACATTACCAGTTTCAGGTTGTAATTTTTCAGGATTAACAAATTTTGATAATAATATCTGACCTATCGTTTGTGTTTGCTGATTTGAATACACCCCAATAATTTCACCATTTGAAGCTATATTAAATGTTTGTAGAATACCTTGTGCATATCCATCTTGAGAACATTCTTCAAATACATTATTAGGATTTGCTTGTTCGGTAGTACCTGTCAAATCAAGTGTGATATTTTCATGTTTTTCAGGATTGTTTGATGGAATAGTAAATATTTTTCTAGAAACTAATTCTCCATTCTCATCAAATCTTAAGTCAAAATTATTATTTATACCATTTTGATCATTAGGATTTTCTGATTTTACATTTACTTTCCATATATTTTTACCTTTTTTATTAAAGGAAATAACAATTTGTTCTTTTTTCCCGTCTTTGTTATAAGTACTAACACGAGTAATGTAATCTTCTGTCAAAGAAAATTCATTATCAGGACTATTTAATTTAGCAGTTATATCGGAATCACTGTTTAAAATAGTTTTTAATTTTATTTTAGAAGTAGATTTTTCTTTTAAAATACGAGCATTTTTTAAATTAATAGGTTCTAAGTTGGATGTGTTATTAGAAATATCATTTGAATAAGATTTATTTTGTCCGGTTAAATACATTCCTTGCATGTTAACAATATTGTGATTTTTATCGATTAAGAATTGACCATCTCTTGTGTAATGTATATGACCTTCAGTATCTAAAACTCGGAAAAAACCTGCCTGTGAAATTCCTAAATCTAAATCTCTTCCGGTTTCGATTAATGTTCCGTTGTTAAAGTTTTGTATAACATTTGAAATTCCAACACCATATCCATCAATAGTAGTTGAATAAAATGAATGTGAGAAAATATCAAAAAAAATAGGGTTTCTGGATTTATATCCTATCGTAGATGCATTAGCGATATTTCCAGATATAATATCTATATGATCACTGTTAATTAATAAACCGTTCATAGCTCCCATACTAGACATAAATTTACTCCTTAGCATGAATAAAATATTTTTTATTTAAGAATTTCACAAATATTTAAAGATGTTGTTTTTCCTGCTGCTCCTAAATCAAGAATAGGACCATTGGGAGATATTATAATACTCTTTACTACTGCTTCACTCAAACTTTGAGCAATAACATTTTCATCTTTATTTTTAGCTACAACTGATATGTTGTATGTTCCAGTCATTACACTTTTATTGTCTGAATCTTTTCCATCCCATGAAAAAGTATATGTACCAGCTTCTTTGTCTTTTATTGTTTTTACATGTAAAACCTTATTATTTTTATCTGTTATTTTTATTGTTACTGAAGTTGCATTATTAAATAATGCTACTCCGAATTTTGTTGAAGTGTCTTTAGTGTGTGTTATTTTGTCGTTAGGTGTTATAATATGATGCCCAATTAATGAAGATAATTGAATACTATGATTTTTATTCATTTGGTTTGCAAATTGCATTGCGGCAATATTCAATCTTTCAATTCCATTGGATGTGTTAATTTGAGCTAACTGTGATGTTAGATCAGAGTTTTTAATAGGATCAGTTGGATCTTGATTTTTAATTTGTGTAACTAATATATTTAAAAAGTTTTTTTGCAAATCCAATGGATTATTATTTTGTAACTCATTAATATTGCTTTTTTTGAATTTATCACTTAACGGTAAATCAAAATTAGTTGAATCAATGCTTATCG
This sequence comes from Buchnera sp. (in: enterobacteria), assembly GCF_056343165.1. Taxonomy (NCBI): domain Bacteria; kingdom Pseudomonadati; phylum Pseudomonadota; class Gammaproteobacteria; order Enterobacterales; family Erwiniaceae; genus Buchnera; species Buchnera sp. (in: enterobacteria). The sequence goes on from NZ_JBWHTS010000002.1 coordinate 24,955, forward strand.
AATGCATTTTTTCTCCTTATTCACTAATTGTCAAAGTTTTTATTATCATATTTTTGACTGTTTTTAATACCTCTATATTTGCTTGATAACTTCTTGCAGCTGAGATGTTATTTACGATTTCTGTAATAGGATTTACATTTGATGTTAAAACATAACCTTTATTATTAGCTAGAGGATTACTTGGATCGTATACCGTTTTCATAGGACTGGGATCATCTACTATACCAGATATTTTCACTCCGCCTATTTTTGAATTATTTGAAGCATCTAATTCAAAAAATATTTTTTTTGCAATATATGGATAAAATTTTCCATTTTTATATATTGTGCTATCCATATTAGCTAAGTTGCTAGCTATGACGTTTATTTTTTGTGATTGAGCATTCATTGCTGAACCTGCAATATTCAATATGTTTAGAAGAGACATAATTTATATTATCCTTTTAAAACAAGCATCATATTCTTAATTTCATTCTTTATGAATGCTAAACTTGATTGATATTTTAAACTATTTTTTATAAACTCGATTCTTTCTCTATCCATGTCGACTGTATTTCCATCTTGTTTATTTTGATTTGTAATTACAGGTATAGTTTTTAGCGAAAGAAAGTTATCACGTTTGGCATTTAAATGATAAGGAGAAGTTTTTTTTAAAAATATACTTGTGTTTTGTTTATCTAGTATTTTATTGAGTTCATTTTTAAAATTAATATCTATTGATTTGTACCCAGGTGTATCAGCATTAGCAATATTAGCAGACAATATCTCTTGTCTTTTAGCAAAAAGATCTAATGCTTGCTGATTAAAATCAAAAATTTGATTTATTTTATCAAACATAATTTTTCCTTTTTAACTATATGTCTTTTAAACTATATGTATAAAAATTATTTTATAAGAAAATAGTTAGTAATAAAAACATTTTATTTTATTTTTTGAGAATATCTATTTTTTTATAAAAAAATTTTAATCAATCATTAAAAATGTAAATATAAAATATATTTATATAATACCTTTATTCTCTATTTTCTATCAAGAAAATGTTCTTAAAATACAATATTTAAAAAATTTACAAATCATTTAATTAATTTAAATTAAGGAAAATGATAATAATGAAGATCATGATTTATTTTTTTTTATTATTTTTATCGTTTATAGTTTATCCTGTCAGTTCACATGCGAAAGAATTTAGTTCTTTTGATTTAACTGAACAATTAAATGTTTTTTTTAAAAAAGAATATCCGTATCATGAAGATGATATCAGTATCATAGTACGTACTCCATTAAAAAAAAATATATATTGTAAAAAACCTGTTTTTTCTTTTTTAAGTAATTCTCGTACTCTAGGTTTAATTGACATTCTTTTAACTTGTAATCAAAAACGTTATTATTTAAAAGTAGAAATTCAAGCTGAGGGTGAGTACATTACAGCAAATAGAACAATCCCCAGAGGTACAAAAATTAAAGAATCAGATTTAAAAATTTTAATAGGGCGTTTAGATATATTACCTTATAATATTTATCGCAAGAAAAAAGATGTCGTAAACAGAATAAATTTACGTGATTTTTTTCCACTTCAACCCATAACGTCTTTTATGACACGACCACTTTGGTTAGTTACAGTAAATCAGCAGGTTACTGTTATTATCCATGGTAATAATTTTACAATTTCTTGTAAGGCAAAAGCGTTAAGTAATGGTTCTAAAAATCAAACTATACGCATTAAAATGAAAAACGGTAAAATTATCAGTGGAATCATTAATAAAAACGGTGAAGTTGTAGTTTCTTTGTAAAAAAAATATTTTTTTATTGATGTAATCGCATCTTTGTGTAAATATATTAACTATATTTTTTAAAAAATAATAAATTTTTTTAAATATATGAAAAAATTAATAATAGATAAAATAAAAATAATAGAAAGTATTGTAACTTCTTTAGAAGTTATATTAAAACAAGAACATTATAATTTATCCAATCCTAAAAATTGTACTAAAATAGTAGATATGTCAGATTTGATCGAAAAAAAAACAATATTATTTAAGAAATTTATAAAATTAAATCAAGATAAATTATATCTAGAAAAAAAATACGGTTTTTTTTTACCTTTTACAAACGATAATGAATTAAACGAATGCTGGAATAAAATTGTAAAAAAATGTTTTTTACTACGCAAATTGAATTTTAATAATAAAATTCTCATAAATAAACATTTTTATTTAAACCAACGTTTTTTGGAAGTCTATGCATCACATAAAAAATCTATTACTTATAATTTTAACGGAAATATAATGATTTAATCAAATCAAATAAATTATATTTTTTTTTCAAGAGACCAACTTAATGTTTCACCTGATAAAAACGGAATGATTTTATCTCCTCCTACTTTTATTTTTTTTATAATTTTAAATGGTTTTTTTACAATTGTTATAGTTTCTTTGTTTATAGGCATATTATAAAATTTAGGTCCGTTTTCAGAACAAAAAGATTGCAGATGTTTTAAAGCATTCATTTCCTCAAAAACTTTAACATAAGACAATAAAGAAGATGGAGCATTAAATATTCCTGCACATCCTCCAAGGATATTAAATTTATCTTGATTAAGATGTGGCGCTGTGTCGCTTCCTAAAAAAAAATGTTTATCTCCATCAGCAATTGCTTTTCTTAGTGCCATTTGATGTATGTTTTTTTTTAAAATGGGTAGACAATAAAGATTTGGTTTAATTCCACCATAAAACATATCATTTCGATTTAGCATTAAATGATGTGGTGTAATAGTTGCAGATAGATAATTAAAATCATTTTTTTTAACATATTCTATAGATTCTTGAGTTGTGATATGTTCTAAAACTATCTTTAATTTAGGAAATTTTTTTCTTAAAGGATCTAATGTTTTTTCTATAAATTGTGCTTCTCTATCATAGATATCTATATTTTGACTAACCTCTTCACCATGAATCAGTAATGGCATTCCTATTTTTTCCATACACTCTAAAACAGAAGTCATATCACTAATTTTTTTTATACCTGTTTTTGAATTAGTTGTAGAACAATTAGGATAAAATTTGGCTGCTATAAATATTTTTTTAAAGAAGCCCAATGCTAATTCTTCAGGCATTGTAAAACTATTTAAATAACAAGTCATTAGTGGTTGAAATTTGTAGTTTACATGCATTGATTTTAAAATTTTATTCCGGTAAGCAATACTTTTCAAACAATTTGTAATAGGATCATCAAGATTTGGCATAATTATAGCTCGTTTATAAAATTTGCCAGTATATTTAATAACTTTTTTTAAAATTTCATTGTCTCTTAAATGCACGTGCCAATCATCAGGTTTTGTAATTTTTATTTTTTTGATAAATTTAGACATTTTTCTTTTTCTATGTAGTTGTATTTAGTTGTAGTTTTTTAAACGATTTTAACTGTTTTAGTTTAATATTTAGCACGTTTATTTTTTAGAATTATTTTTTAAAATTTTAGAGTTTTTTTTAAAATAATTTAAGTATAAAAAATTTTTATTAAAAATCAATTAAATTAGTTGTAAAATTGATCATATTACATATTTTAGTTTAATTAATATTGCAAATTAAAAGTAATTTTTAATTCTGTTTTTCTAAAAGAATTAAATTTTTATAGTTATAGGTTAGTTTGAATGAATCTTTTAAAATCCTTAATGTCAGTAAGTTTAATGACTTTAATATCTCGTATATTAGGTTTTATTCGAGATGTTTTAATTGCCAGTATTTTTGGCGCCTCTATTTTTACTGACGCTTTTTTTATATCTTTTAAAATTCCTAACTTATTACGTCGTATTTTTTCCGATGGTCTATTTTCTCAAGCTTTTGTACCTGTTTTGATGGAATATAAAGCTAAAAAAAATAAGAAAAACACACAAGATTTTATTTCTTCTGTTTTTGGTTTTATTATTTTTTTTTCATTTTTATTAACTATTTTAGGAATGTTTTTTTCTCAATCGATAATTACAATAAGTGCGCCGGGTTTTTCAAAACTACCTGAAAAATTAACATTATCTGCAAATTTATTAAAAATAATGTTCCCTTATATTTTTTTAATCTCTTTATCTTCATTATTCTCGTCTATTTTAAATAGTTGGAACTATTTTTCTGTTCCGGCTTTTTGTCCAATATTTTTAAATATTAGTATTATCATTTTTTCTATTTTTTTTAGTTCTGTTTTTGATCCTCATATTATGTCTTTGGCGTGGGCAGTTATTATAGGTGGTTTTATTCAATTTTTTTATCAACTTCCATTTTTATATAAAATAAATATGTTGGTGATTCCTCATTTTAATTGGAATAATATTGGTCTCATAAAAATTTTAAAAAAAATGGGAAGTGCTATCTTAGGAGCTTCTGCTAACCAATTTTCTTTGATGATTAATACTATTTTTAGTTCATTACTTCATTCTGGATCAATATCTTGGATATATTATGCTGATCGGTTGACAGAATTTCCAGTAGGTATATTAGGAGTTTCATTAAGTACAATTTTATTTACATCTCTTGCAAAACACTATAAGAATAAAATAAAATCAGAATATAAAAAATTACTCAATTGGGGTTTCCGTATTAGTTTAATTTTATCTTTACCAAGTTCGGCAATACTTTTTTTTCTTGCAAAACCGATAATTACAGTTCTTTTCCAATATGGTAAATTTACAAATTTTGATGTTTTAATGACAGCAAAAGTATTAAAATTATATTCTTTTGGTTTAATTTCTTTTATCTTAGTGAAGATTCTTTCTTCTGCTTTTTATGCTTGTGAAGAAATAAATATTCCTGTGAAGATTTCTTTATTAACACTTTTTTTAAATCAATTAATGAATCCAATTTTAATTTTTTATTTTCAACATGCTGGTCTTGCTTTGTCTATGAGTATATCTGGTTGGATAAATTTTTTATTGCTTTATTGGAAGTTATATCAAAAAAAAATTATATATTTTAAATATAGCGAATTAATTTTTTTGATTAATATCATATTATCAACATTAGTAATGATTTTAATTTTATTTTTTATATTAAATATGATGCCGATTTGGGATATTGGTTCATTTTTTAATAAAATTATTCGTTTAATTTTTATTTTATTGGTTTCAGGGATTACATATTTATTCATGTTAAATATTTTAGGGATATGTCTATTAAATTTTTCTTATAAAAATTCTTCAATATAAATATGTTATCAATCATATATCAATGATATATCATCATTAATATATGATTAATATAATATTTATTATATAATATTTTTCATGTTTCTTAATAATTGATCTAAAAACAATGGAGTTTCAAATGAAAAAACGAGCTCTTGCTATCGTATTTTTATTAGCAAGCTTAGTTACCTCTGTTCAAGCTGAAGAACAAAATGGATGGTATCTAGGTACAAAACTGGGATGGTCACATTTTAATCCATTAAAATATGATATTAATAATCTGCAATCAAGCAAAAATGATTTCCTAATGGAAAATTTTAGTGCTCCGATTGTTGGATTATTTTTAGGATATGAATTCAATCCATACCTTGGTTTCGAAATAGAAAATAATACTAATGGTTTTTTCCCACATTTGATGTTGCAACAAAAAAAAGAACACATGCAATCTAATAGCGTGCAATTAGCGACTAAATTATCGTATCCAATAACAGATGATTTTCATTTATATACCAGATTAGGAGGAATAGTTCTATGGGATGATCTAGTTTCTAAAAACACTTTTAAAAATCTTTTTACTGAAGACAGTTCATTATTTGCTAGCTTGTCTTTAGGTGCAGAATATGTTTTCGATGGAAAATTGATTACTAGATTAGATTATAATTGGAAAAACAGCGTTAAAAACATATTGCATTCATCTATCAAGCCTTCTCTTGGAGATGCAGTTTTATCTATTGGATGGAAGTTTGGAAAATCGAATATAAGTGATATTTTTTCATCTGATAATCCTGAATTATTAAATACACAATATAGTGTGTTGAATGAAAATATAAACTTTCCCTTTAATAGTACAGAATTAAAACCTATTTCTTACGATAAACTGAATAAATTAGAGGATGATATAAAAGATATGAAATTAAAAAATATCTCTATTATCCTCTTAGGACATTCTGATAAAATAGGTGGCGAAGAATATAATCAAAAATTATCTGAAGATCGTGCTTATAGTATTAAAAATTATTTAACGTCTCGCGGTTTTTCTAGAGATAAGATAATTGTGAAGGGTTTATCAAATTTATATCCATTAACTAATCAAGTATGTAAAGATATAAAAAATAAACCTTTACTAGTTAGTTGTTTAGCCCCGGATCGTCGTGTAGAAATTGAAGTATTATCTGATATTCAATAAATTTTATTTAAAAATCAAATTTTTAAAATTTTTTTATAAAATTCTGTAATTTTTTAATTTTCGGAGAGAGAGAGATTCGAACTCTCGGACGATTTCTCGTCGGCGGTTTTCAAGACCGCTGCCTTAAACCGCTCGGCCACCTCTCCGATAGAAATATAGAAATATAAAAAATAATTTTAACAAAATATTAACTTTATAATAAATCATTATATTATTTATTGCAAAGGTAATTTTATTTTATTTTTTTATATAGGGAAATTTATTCAAAATAATTTATTTTTTATTTGTAATTTTTATTTTTTTTTTTTATAATAATGTTAAAGGCGTGTTGACAGATTGGATATGTAGCGGATTGCAAATCCGTATAGCCCGGTTCGATTCCGGGATACGCCTCTAAATTATGCCCGGATGGTGAAATTGGTAAACACAAGGGACTTAAAATCCCTCGGCTTTATAGCTTTGCGGGTTCAAGTCCCGCTCCGGGTATAAAATAAAAAATTAGAAAATATTTACATAAAAGCTTGATACACTTTATATTTACTTGTTTCCTTTAGTATAAAATATTTTTTAAAAATTTTTTTTAATAATATTTCCTGATTAATATAACTATTTGTTACAAACCTTAATTCTCCTTGACTTTTTAAATAATTTCTAGAAAAAAATATTATTTTTTCTATTATATTAAAATTAATTTTTAAGTCATAATGAAAAGGTGGATTAGAAATAATTAAATCAAATTTTTTAAAAATATTAGAATATAAATCACTGCGTATTATCTCTCCTTTTAAGTTATTATAATCAAATGTGCATTTGCTAGATCTTAATGCAGATAGATTATTATCGGCTAATGTTAACGTTGCATTAGGTGAAGAATGTAATAGCGCTGCTGATAAAAATCCTGTTCCACAGCCCAAATCTAATACCTTTCCAGTTATCTGATCAGAAAAAGTAGAGGCAAGCAATTCGCTACCTAGATCTATCTTTTTGTGACCAAAAACACCTGGTAGTGATTTTATAATTAATTTCTTCCATGTATGTGTTTTAAAAAAATCTTCTAATATAAAAATTATTTTTTCTTTAGTAAAACCTGAAATTAAAATAGAATGTTTTGCATTATCTATTTTAGTTAATTTCATCCATTTATTAAAAATTAATAGAGCACTTTTGACTCCGCTAGAATTTTTTCCTACAATAAATATTTCACTATTAATAGGCATATGCGAAATGATATTCATTAATTGAAATTTTGCTTCAGATTTGTCTTTTGGCCAATAATAAATTATCGTATTACAATTTTTGATCATTTCCTTAGAAACTAATAATTTATTGTAAATATTGATATTTTTAATATTTTTTTTTTTAAATTGATATAAATATTGTATTTTTGTATATTTATTTTAGTTATAATAGTTTTTAAATATAACGGAAAATTATCTTGTATATTTCCTGAAAAAAAAACTTTTTTTGTTTGAAAAATTTGACTGTGACGTAATATAAGTTGACTGTTTTTGGATAGTAACAAAATAATATTGTTCCTTATAAAATTTAATGGATATACTTTATAACTGTATTTATTAAGATTTATTTTTAATAATATTTTTTTATATATCTTTTATTTTTATATTAAAATTTTTATATTAAAAATAGAAATTGTTATCATATAGTATTTATATTATATAGTATTTATATTATAATTTAATTATATAAAATTTTTTTAATTTTTATAAAAAAATAAAAATAAAATTTATATGTAAATATAAATTTATGTGCATATAAGTCAATATTATTGAGCAATAATAAATATGCAAAAAAAATCTATCGAACTTAAAAGTGGTAATTTTACACTGTTAGTACTCTATTTAAATAATCAGAATATAGATTTGATTAATCAATCATTATATAAAAAAACTCAAGAATGTCCAAAATTTTTTAAGCATGCACCTATCGTTATTAATGTATCAAAATTATGTAATACAGTAAATTGGAAGAAAATACAGGAAATTGTTATTTCTCATGGTTTTTTTGTTGTAGGAGTAAGTGGTTGTCAAGATAATATATTAAAAAAAAATATTATTGATTCAGGATTACCTATTTTATCGGAAAGAAAAAAGAATAAATTTAATTTTTGTATAAATTCCATAAAAAACAAAAAAAAAGAAATAATTAAAAGAGTAGAAAAAACTCATATTGTTGATATACCTGTACGTTCAGGTCAGAAAATTTATGCTAAACATGCCGATTTAATAGTTATTAATAATGTCAGTGCTGGTGCTGAATTAGTAGCAGACGGAAACATTCATATTTACGGTACAGTTCGAGGCCGAGTTCTTGCAGGTGCTAATGGAGATACATCAAGAAAAATATTTTGCACTGGATTGTTCGCAGAATTAGTTTCTATATCTGGAGAATATTGGTTATCAGACCAGATACCTACTGAATTTATTGGAAAATCAGCTCAAATTTACTTAAAAAATAAATTTTTAACTATCAATTCTCTCAGTTAAGTGTGTTTTTTTAAGGATATTTTATATATGTCACGGATTATTGTAGTAACTTCGGGGAAGGGGGGTGTAGGTAAAACTACTTCAAGCGCAGCTATTGCAACTGGATTAGCGCAAAGAGGTAAAAAAACGATTGTTATAGATTTTGATATAGGATTGCGAAATTTAGATTTAATTATGGGATGTGAACGTAGAGTAGTATATGATTTTATTAATGTGATTCAAGGTGATGCGACGCTTAATCAAGCTATTATTAAAGATAAAAGAACAAATAATCTATTTATCCTCCCTGCATCACAAACTCGAGATAAAGATGCTTTAACACTTATCGGAGTTGAAAAGATTTTAACAGAACTTATAAAAAAAGAATTTGACTTTATTATTTGTGATTCACCGGCAGGAATTGAAACAGGTGCTATTTTAGCAATATATTTTGCAGATGAAGCTATTATTACTACTAATCCTGAAGTTTCTTCAGTACGAGATTCCGATCGAATTTTAGGAATAATTTCATCTAAATCAAAAAGAGCTGAACAAAATATAACTCCTATTAAAGAGTATCTTTTATTAACTCGTTATAATCCTAGACGTGTCGAAAAAGGAGAAATGTTAAGCATGAAAGATGTTTTAGATATTCTTCAAATACCCATAATAGGTGTGATACCTGAAGATACATCTGTTCTTCGTGCGTCTAATCAAGGCGAATCTATAATATTAGATATTAATTCAAATGCAGGACTTGCTTATAGTGACACTGTAAATCGTCTGTTAGGTGAAAAACATCAATTTCGCTTTATTAAAGAAGAAAAAAAAAGTTTTTTACAACGTTTATTCGGGAGATAGGTATGGCTTTATTGGATTTTTTTTTATCCCGGAACAAAAATACTGCTAATATTGCAAAAGAGAGATTGCAAATTATTGTTGCAGAACAAAGAAAATATAATAATGAACCAGATTATTTCCCGCAATTAAAACGCGAAATATTATCTGTAATTTGTAAATATGTAAACATAGAACCAAATATGATAACTGTTCAGTTAGAACAAAAAAATCAAGATATTTCTATATTGGAATTAAACATTGTTTTACCTGATTAAGTTATTAAAAAATATTTTTTCTAAATAAAACAATGTAAATTTGTATGTAAAAATTTTTTACTAATTTGATTCAATCAATACTGAAGTATAATTAATATTTCAGCATTGATTGTTATATTTTATATAAAAAAATATTTTTTTAAAATTTATTATATAAATAATTAATATTATTCTCTTGCGATGAGAAATATTTTTTATTTTTTATTTTTAATAGAGCGAAGGGAATGATATCTTTTGCGTTAGGAAGAAAAATATAATTTTTGTTTATATGTAAAAAATTTTTAAATTCAATCAATTGACATTTGTTACTAACAAAAGCCCATTGATTTTTTAAATTGTTAATTTTATTAGCAATGAATTTTTTTTTTAGCAAAGATTCACTATATTCTCCTATCCAAATAGATTTGTCGTTTCTAATGTATTCAGCCCAATATACTTCTGTCTTTTTTGCGTTGATTGCTACTATGATTTTTTTTTGTTTATATTTTCGCCATGCTTTTTCAGCCATAATTTTTAAAGTAGAAATTCCAATTACAGGGATTTGCAAGCTGAGAGATAAGCTTTGCGCAATACTTGCCGCAATACGTATACTTGTAAAATTTCCTGGTCCCTTCGAAAAAGAAACATAATCTAATTCTTTAAATTTTGTTTCTGTTTGAAATAATATCTTTTGAACCATTGGTAATATTTGTATAGCATGTTTTTTTTCACATTTCTCTAATAAAGAATAAATGTAATTTTTTTTGTATATAGCAACTGAACAACAATCAGTTGAGCTTTCAATTGCTAGAATTATATTAGACATACTTTTCTCAAAAAATTAGTTTTTTTATTAAAAAATTGTATAACTTTTTAAGTGATCGCAAAAATCATTTAAATATATCAAGATTTTCATCTTGATTTTTAATAATTCTTACTAAATCAATTCGATACTCTGTTGCTTTAACAATATGAAAGTGAAAAGGATAAATATAAATTATTTCTCCTGGAAGGGGTAGTTGACCCTTTTGAGCAATTAACAACCCTCCTAAAGAAGCATAATTGTTTTCTTTGATTAATTCTTCAGTATTTAGTAATTGTTGCAATGAATGCAAATCGGTTTCACCTTTAACTAACCAGCTATTATTTTCTTTTATGATATCAGGTGTTTCATCAGCATCTGGGAATTCTCCTGCTATAGCTTCTAAAACATCTAAGGGAGTAATTAACCCTTGAACTACTCCAAATTCATTACTTACAATTACAAAACTGCCTTGAGCACGACGAAGTACACCAAGCAGTTTGATAGGATCTAGTGTATCGGGTATAATAATAGGTAATATTTTTTTAGCAAACGTAGATACATCTATTTTCTTTTCAATGGCTACTAATAATTCTTTAGCACGTACGATACCGATGATTTCATCTAGTTCTCCTTTACATACAGGGAATAAACTATGTGGTGTATCTAGTAATTGTATTCGAATTTCTTCAGTACTTTTTTCTGTATTTACCCATGAAATATTGCTTCGTGGAGTCATGATGCTTCTAATAGATCGTCCAGCTAATGTAAGTACACCGTTAATCATGTATTTTTCTTCGTCTTTAAATGTTTCCATTTCTTTTGAAGATTGAACAGAAGTATTTTTTTTATTATTTTTTTCGATTTTTTTTATTTTTTCTTTTTTATTTTGTTCTCCTACCATTAAACGCAGGATAGCTTCAGCTGCTCTTTGTCTCATAGGTCTTCGAGATTGATTTTTCATAAAATTGTGACGTGCTATTTGATTAAAAATTTCGATTAGGATTGAAAATCCTATTGCAGCATATAAATACCCTTTTGGAATACAAAATCTTAATGCTTCTGTCACTAAGCTAAAACCAATCATTAATAAAAAGCTAAGACAAAGTACTACTACTGTTTGATGAAGATTAATAAAGTTAGTCAATGCTTTTGATGCGAACAACATGAGCAGTGTTGCTAATATAACTGCTATCATCATAATTAATAATTGATTTACCATGCCCACAGCTGTTATTATTGCATCTAAAGAGAAAACTGCATCTAAAACTACTATTTGAATTACTACAGCCCAAAAACCTGCATAATTTTTATTTTCTGAGTTTTCATGCTGATTATTTTCTAATCTCTCGTGTAATTCCATTGTAGTTTTAAATAGTAAAAAAAAACCACCAAATAAAAGAATGATATCACGTATTGATAATGAAAAAAATTTATTATGAATAATAGGTGAATTAAGTGTTACAATCCAAGATATTAATGATAGTAATGCTAAACGCATTAACAATGCTAATCCTAATCCGATCAAACGTGCTTTATCTCTTTGATTAGGAGGCAATTTTTCTGATAAAATTGCTACAAATATCAAATTATCAATTCCTAATACCACTTCTAGTATAACTAGCGTTAATAAGCCGGCCCAAGTTGACGGGTCTAAAAAAAACTCCATCAGAAAACTCCATAAAAAAATAGGATGTATCGATTTATTACATCTAGAAGATTAAAAATATTTTTGATAAAAACAGGTCATGTGAATGAATATATTTTGAAGAACTAATTGATGAAGTTAATATTTATTTAAAATTATATTGAATTATAAATTTTAGAGGTTAAAAAATATTTTTATACAACCGTGTTATTTTGATCTAAAACGAAGTCCTCTGATTTTTTGACAGAGGGCTTTTAAAATTTTTTTATTAATTCATGCGTTTTATTTTATATAGAATAAACATTTACTGCTGCAGGGCCTTTTTGTCCATCTTGAATTTCAAATTCAACATTTTGTCCTTCAGTTAATGTTTTAAATCCATTGCTTTGAATTGAAGAAAAATGAACAAAAACATCTTTGCTTCCATCTGATGGTGTGATAAAACCAAATCCTTTAGATTCATTGAACCACTTAACTTGACCTTTAATCTTAGCCATTTTGTGACTTTTCCTTAAAAATATTTGTAAGTCTTTTGCTAATTTATTAAAAAACAGAAACATTACTGTATGCGGCATGAATTTAAGATTTGTCAAGAGAAGCTTTATCAACGTCTTGAATCTAAATTTTTTAAATTTAATATTCTATGCATAACAGGATTGTAACTTATTTTTACCTAAAAAAATTTAATTAATAACAAAAAACTTAATATTTTTATATAATATCATTTTCATATAAAAAATACAAGTTTAAATTAATTTGAAAAAATAGTTTTATATATTTTCAATTTTCTTAATAGAAATATGAAAAAATATTTCTATTAAGAGAACTTTGTATTTTTACATGTATTCTTTATTATGTAATGCTTGTATTCTTTTTTCTAGAGAAGGATGAGATGCAAACAATTTTAAAAAAGATTTGGATTTACCATTGATGCAAAATGCAATCATACTATCAGGTTCTTGAGGTTCATGACTTGTTTTTAAACGATTTAAAGCTGAAATCATTTTTTCACGACCCACCATTTTTGCGGAACTAGCATCAGCATAAAATTCACGATGTCTAGAAAACCACATTGTAATAATACTAGCTAAAATACCAAACATTAACTCTAAAAAAGTAGAAATTAAAAAATATATAATTGGATGTTTTTCTTCTGTATTATTTTCATTCCGATTACTTGATATAACATTACTTATGATTTGCGATAAAATACGGGATATAAAAATAACAAAAGTATTAACAACACCTTGAACTAAAGTCATAGTGATCATATCACCATTTGCAATATGACTGATTTCATGAGCAATTACTGCTTCGGCTTCATGATGAGTCATATTTTCTAATAATCCTGTAGAGACAGCAATTAAAGCAGAATTTCGACGTGCACCAGTTGCAAATGCATTAATATCAGCTGCATGGTATACTGCGATTTGGGGCATAATAATGCCTTTTTGAATAGATTGTTTACGAACAGTATTAATAAGCCAATTTTCTATTTCATTTCGAGCATGGGTTATAATCTCACCATTAACAGATCGCAAAGCAATCCATTTTGATAGAATTAATGATAAAACAGAACCACTGAAACCAAATAATCCTGACGTAATTAATAAACTGTAAATATTGTTAGACTGAATACCGGTTAAAATTAGAATCAAACCAAATATTAACATAACTGCTAAATTAGTTAATAAGAAAAGAATAATACGTATCATAAGATATTATCTTCCTCGATTAGCAAAATGGATGTTTACATAAATTTTTAAGATGAAATATTTTCATATCAAATTTTCACATCAAAATATATAAATTTTTTTATTTCGTTTCTTTATTTATAAAAATATTAAAAAATTAATTTTAAGCTACCATAGTTATCTTAATTAAGTCAAGATCGATAAATTTTTTAAGATTTTTTTAATTAAATTCATACCAATAACGATTATCATAAGAAACAAGTAAATCTGCATTTTTAGGCCCCCAAGTCCCAGATGCATATAATTGAGGAGTATTATTTTTATTTTTTTCCCATCCATTTATAATTGGATCTATCCATTTCCATGCTTCTTCTACTTCATTTCGGCATACGAATAACGATTGTGTACCTCTCATGCTTTCGAATAATAATCTTTCGTAAGCATCAATTAAATTTTTAGAATGTTTTTGATAGAGATTATTAGATATTAATTGAGAAAGCTCTAACTTATATTCTTGCGTTAATCCCGGTGTTTTATTCATAAAATCAAATTTAATATTTGCATTTGGTTCTAAACGTATAATTAATTTACTTTGTAATCGTTCTGATTCTGCAGTTTGAAATAAGTTTATAGGCATTTTTTTAAAAAAAACTACTATTTCAGAATATTTATGAGCTAAGCGTTTTCCTGTTCTTATATAAAATGGAACGCCAGACCATTTTTCATGATTAAGTTCAACTTTTATAGCAATAAATGTTTCAGTTTGACTATTTTTATTTGCACCTTTCTCTTCTAAATAAGAAGGTACTCGTTTTTTTCCAATAAATCCAGAAGAATATTGCCCTCGAATAGTTTTTTCATTTACATTATCAATATTAATAGGATTTAGAGTACGGAGTATTTTAACTTTTTCATCTCGAATACTTTCAGAATTCATGTTTTTAGGTTGATCCATTGCAAGAATAGTTAATATTTGCAAAATATGATTTTGCACCATATCTCTCATTTGACCCATTGCATCAAAATAATTCCATCTACCTTCTATTCCTATTTCTTCGGATACAGTAATTTGAATATGATCAATCGTTTTTTTATTCCAATTGTGGAAAAAAAAAGAATTAGCAAATCGTAAAGCGAGAAGATTCAATATGGATTCTTTACCTAAATAATGATCAATACGAAAAATTTGCGATTCTAAAAAATATTTAGAAATTTGATCGTTAATTATTGTTGATGTTTTTAAAGAAATTCCCAATGGTTTTTCTAAAATTATACGAGATGAGATCTGATTTAAATTTGCATTTGCTAAACCTATAAATATAGAATTTAGTGTATTAGGAGGAACTGCGCAATAATAAATAATTATATTTTTTTTTTCATGTAGTATTTCTTTTAATCTAAAAAAATGTAATTTTTTATCAACATCAATATTACAAAAAAATATGCGTGAACTGAGTTGATTCCAGATTGAATTATCAATTTTTTCGTTTAAAAAATTTTTTATTTCTATTTTAAAGTTTTTAATATAATCTTCTTTGCTCCAATCAGCACGTCCAGCAGCAATTATGCGTGTGCATTGATGTATTTTTTTAGATTTCTCTAATTTATATAAAGCAGGTAACAATTTTCTTTTTGTTAAATCTCCTTTGGCTCCAAAAATCACTAAATCGCAAGCTTGATTGTTTTCTATGATCATAATCTTCTCTTTTTAAAAATTTACATATAAAATTTTAATTTTTAATGCAATAATTTTAACAATAGTATTGTTATAAAAGTTTTATAATTTTTTAAGATATGCATAAAAATTTTTAAAATATATTATTTTTTTTTAAAATATATTATTTTAAGATTTTTTATTTTTGTAATATATTATCTATAATTAAATTATTTTAATTAATTTTACTGAATAACTTAATAAATAGAAATAAATATTTCACATTTACTAATATTTAAATTAAAGTTTAAATTTTTTTAAAAATTTTTTAAAAGGTGTATTTTTATGTTAAATCGTTTAAGAAGAACAAAAATTGTAGCTACTTTAGGACCTTCTACAGATATTAATAATAATCTAGAAAAAATTATTCGTTCTGGAGCAAATGTTCTTAGATTTAATTTTTCTCATGGTTCAGAAAAAGAGCACAAATTAAGAGCAAATAAAGCAAGAGAAATAATGAGAAATTTAAACTATCATATTGCACTGCTAGGCGATTTACAAGGTCCTAAAATTCGCATTTCTAAATTTGAAAATAATAATATTTTTTTAAATATTGGTGATTTTTTTATACTAGATTCTAACTTAGGAGAAAACAATGGAACTAAAGAACGAGTAGGTATTGATTACAAAGAATTGCCATATGATTTAAAAGTAGGAGATGTATTGTTATTAGATGATGGAAGAATACAGTTAAAAGTTATAAAATCAAATCATTACGAGATATTAACAAAAGTTATTATAGGTGGAATTCTTTCTAATAACAAAGGTATTAATAAATTAGGAGGCGGTCTATCTGCAAAGGCATTAACTGAAAAAGACAAAAAAGATATAATTCTTGCTGCTGAAATTGATGTAGACTATTTAGCTGTATCTTTTCCTAGATGCAGCGATGACTTAAAAAAAGCAAGAAAATTAGCTAAAAAATCTGGAAGCAATGCTAAAATTATCGCAAAAATAGAGCGGGCTGAAGCCGTAATAAATCAAAACACTATAGAAGATATCGTATTATCATCAGATGCGATTATGATAGCAAGAGGTGATTTGGGTGTAGAAATTGGGGATTCTGAATTAGCAGGTATTCAAAAAAAATTAATTAGAACTGCTAGACAATTAAATAGAATAGTAATTACTGCAACACAGATGATGGAATCTATGATTGAAAATCCATTGCCTACTCGTGCAGAAGTGATGGATGTAGCTAATGCTGTCTTAGATGGTAGCGATGCAGTCATGCTTTCAGCTGAAACAGCATCTGGTAAATATCCATCTGAAACTGTTATCAAAATGGCTAAGATTTGCAAAGGTGCTGAAAAAGTACCCAGTATTAATGTTTCTAGACATCGTCTTAATGCAAAATTTAATGATATTGAAGAATCTATTGCTATGTCAGCAATGTATGTTGCTAATCATTTAAAAGGAATCACGGCAATTATAACGATGACAGAATCAGGTAAAACTGCACTCATGACATCTAGAATTACATCGGGATTACCCATTTTTGCCTTGTCAAAAAATAAAAAAACTTTAAATTTAGCAGCTCTTTATAGAGGCGTTACTCCTGTATATTTTAATAGTAAAAATAGCGGTTTTCAATCTGCTAATGAAGCAATTATTCTTTTGCGTGATAAAGGATTTTTATCTAGTGGAGAGCTAGTCATTATAACTCAAGGTGATGTTATGGGAAAAGTAGGAAAAACTAATACTAGTAGAATTTTAAAAGTTATATAATTTTTTTTTGACATTGAATATTTTACAAAAAACTTTTTTCATGATTTTTATTTTTTTTAGGATTGATAAAATGATTTATTAATTTTTTTATAATTTATTTCAAAGGACTAAACTAATAGTTTGATCAAGATAATCTAAAAACAGTTATTTTCTCGTTGTAATCTGATTATCTGACTTAAAATAATATCTTTAATATTTTTAAAATATTGAATTAAATTCATTTTTCTTAATAATAAGATAAAAAATAAACATTTTGTTATTTTTAAGACTGACTAAAATGATGAATTCAAAATATAAAAATTAAAAAATAAATGATTAATTTTATAACCGATAATTATTTTTAATACATAAGATCATTTTCAAGATTTTTAAATTTACAATTTATACTAATATTTGAATAATTAGAGTAAAAGATCACAGTCAAGTAACTATTGATTGTAAATTTTTTAAAATATATACTATTTAATATTTTTTTTTATAATTAAAGATAAAAGATATAAAAAATTTTTCAATTAAGTTTTACACAAAAAATTAAATTTTGTATTTAAGTAAAAATATTTTATTTATAGGAAATATCAGTCATATATTATTGAGAATATTTAAAATATTTTTAAATTCATTTTGAGAGAATGAAATATTTTTAATAAGTAAAATTTTATCTTAGAATTTAATAAAATAAAATTTTTTTGTATAACATATAAATCATGTTAAAACTTTAAAAATAATATTTTATCAATGATTTATTATAATCATGTTTTTAAATAATCATTATAATATTTTTTATCATAATATTAATTTTCATCTTTAAAGATATGCTTTATAATATTGCTTTAAAAAAAATAACTTATAAAACTATGGTTGAATTTATAAAACTAAAAAATGTTTGTGTAAATTTATCTAATCGTTCTATTCTTACTAATATATCATTTTCTTTGATTCCTAATCGTGTTCTTACTTTAATTGGTCCTAATGGGGCTGGCAAATCTACTTTAGTACGTGTAATTTTAGGATTAATAAAACCGAGTTCAGGCACAGTCATGCGTTCATATAATTTATCTATTGGTTATGTGCCGCAAAAATTGAATATTAATACTTTATTACCTATTACGGTAGAACGATTTATAAAACTTTCGCAAAGAACCAATCATTTTAAAATATCAGAAATATTAAAACGTGTAAAAGCAGAATCCTTGAGATTTTGCCAGTTGCAAAAGTTATCTGGTGGAGAAATGCAGCGAATTCTTTTAGCTAAGGCGCTATTAAAAAATCCTAATTTATTAGTTTTAGATGAACCCACTCAAGGAGTTGATATGATGGGTCAATTAGCTTTATATAAATTAATTAATGAAATTCGATACGAGTTAAAATGTTCTATTTTAATAGTTTCTCATGATTTAAATTTTGTTATGGCCAAGACAGATGATGTAATTTGTTTAAATAATCATATTTGTTGTTCTGGAACACCAGAAACTGTTTGTAATAATTTAGAATTTATTTCTATATTCGGATCTAAACGTGTACAAGAATTAGCAATTTATTATCATAATCACAATCATACGCATAATTTTTAAATATAAATTCATGTAATTACAAGAGTGGTTTTTATGTTTGAATTAATTTTTCCTGGATGGTTAGCAGGTGTTATACTGGCTTTAACGACTGGTCCATTAGGTTCATTTATAGTTTGGCGTCGTATGTCATCTTTTGGCGATACTTTATCACATTCTTCTTTGCTGGGTATAGCGGTATCTATTGCATTTAATATTAATTCGTTCTATTCTCTTTTTTTTATTATGATTTTAATTGCAATTGTTTTGGCGTGGTTAGAAAAATTATTGCCTGTTTCATTAGAAACTATACTGACTATAATATCACATAGTTCACTATCTTTAGGAATGGTTTTTATCAGCTTAATGTCTACTAATAAAAACATAAACATTACAAATTATTTGTTTGGTGATTTATTATCTGTCACAGAATACGATTTAATCGTGATTTCAATAAGCAGTATAATAATACTTATTATTTTACTTTTTCGATGGAATGTTATTTTATCTGCAACTATTAATGAGGAATTAGCTCAAATAGACGGTATAAATGTCTTTTATGCTCGTTTAACCATCATGTTAATGACTGCTTTTACTATTTCTATAGCTATTAAATTTGTCGGTGCACTACTAATTACATCTTTACTTATTATTCCACCTGCAACTGCACAACATTTTTCAGGATCTCCGGAAAAAATGGTTATTATTGCTATCATAGTAAGCATTTTATCGGTTACAGGAGGAATATTTTTATCTGTTTTTTATAATACACCATCTAGTCCATTCATTGTTTTATTTTCTTCTGTATTATGTTTGTTGAGCAATATAAAAAAATATTTTTATAAAGTGTGAAAATATTAAAACTTATTTTTTAAAATTTTTATAGATAATTCTTTTAGTATTGAATTTTCTACTCTACCAGGAGAACCAGTCATTAAACAGGTAGCCGATGTAGTTTTCGGGAAAGCAATCACATCTCTGATATTTTTACTGTTAGTTAGAAGCATAACTATTCTATCTAATCCTAAAGCTATCCCTGCATGTGGCGGAGCACCGTATTTCAATCCTTCCATTAAAAATCCAAATTTTTCATATTGTACTGATTTTTTTATTCCAATAATATCAAATATTTTTTCCTGTAAACTGACATCATGAATACGTACTGAACCTCCACCAATTTCATAGCCATTTATTACGAGATCATAACTATCTGAAACAGCTAATTCAGGTGAATTTTTTAATTTTTTTATATCTAAATTTTTCATCGAGGTAAATGGATGATGAACAGCAGAAAAATTACCTAATATGTCCTTGCTAAACATAGGAAAATTGACTATCCATACCGGTTTCCAGCTATTTTTTTCAGTAATATTAAGATCAATGCCTAATTTTAAACGCAACATACCAAGAGATTTATTAACAATGTCTTCTTGATCGGCCATTAAAAATAGTATATCTCCATTTTTAGCTTTGCTCTTCTTTATTATTTTTTTTAAAATAATTTCATCTAAAATTTTTTTGATAGAACTATAAACATTTATGAATTGAATATTATTTTCAATTATTTTTATGTAAAATAATTTTTTCGCATTAAATTTTTTTATATATTTAGTATAAATATCAATTTTTTTTCGACTAATATCAGAACCGTTCGGAATGCATAATAATGCTATACGATTATTTTTACTGGTGTCTAAATTAAAAAATAATATAAATTTTTCATGTTTAAAAATATTAGATACGTCAATTATTTCGATAGGATTTCGTAAATCAGGTTTATCTGATCCGTATTTTTTCATTGATTGATCAAAAGATATTTTGGGAAACTTGTTTAAATTAAAATTTATTATTTTCGACCAAATTTTTATTATAAGTTTTTCTATAAAATTACAAACTTTTTGAGCACTCATAAAAGATACTTCAATATCAATTTGTGTAAATTCAGGTTGTCGATCTGAACGTAAATCTTCGTCACGAAAACATTTTGCTATTTGATAGTATCTATCTACACCAGAAATCATTAGCATTTGTTTAAACAGTTGAGGCGATTGAGGCAATGCATAAAATTTCCCATAATGATTTCGACTAGGTATTAAATAGTCTCTAGCACCTTCTGGTGTAGATTTTGTAAGTATAGGGGTTTCAATATCTAAAAAATTATTTTTTTTCATGAAAGTTCTTATTAAATAAGTTATTTCATTTCTTACTTTTAGGTTTTCTAAAATATTTAAGGAACGCAGATCTAAATATCGATATTTTAATCTTGATTCATCATTGTTTTTTTCTGTGTAGTTCAACGGTAATGGTTTTGAAGGATTTAAAATTTTTAATATATTTGCTAATATTTCTATTTCTCCCGTTTTCATTTTTAAATTTTTATTTTTTTGATCTCTTTTTTGAACTGTACCAGAAACTTGAATGCAAAATTCATTTCTTAAATTTAAAGCTTGTTGAAAAATTTTATGATTTTCTGATTCAAAAATAATCTGAACGAGACCAGTACAATCTCTTAAATCAATAAAAATAAATTGATTAAAATTTCTTATTTTATGTACCCAACCACATAATTTTACTGTTTTATTTAAATGAATAATTCCAAGATTTCCGCAATATTTAGTACGCATAAACTCTCTTTAAAATTTATTTATTTTTTAATAATAAAAAAATTTATTATATTTTATTTTTATAAGATTTTTTAAACAGATAAGTTTCTAGGAAATGACCGCTATATTAGAAAATAATTGATTTTTATATTTTTTATAAATTTATTTTTTAAACTATGTTTAACGACTTCTAAAAATAATTCTTCCTTTAGTTAAGTCATAAGGTGTTAATTCTACAGTAACTTTGTCTCCTGTTAATATTCTAATGTAATTTTTTCTCATTTTTCCTGAAATATGTGCGGTAATGATATGTTTGTTTTCCAGTTCAACGCGAAACATAGTATTAGGTAAAGTATCTATTACAACTCCTTGCATTTCGATATTTTCTTCTTTAGACATTTTTTTCTCATATTTGATTAATATTATTTATATTAGTTAAAAAATTATATCAGATACTAGTCATTTTGACTAGTATTTAATGGTTTTAGTAAAATTGTTTTTTACGCTAACGAATTAAGATAACGTTCGCTATCTAATGCAGCCATACAACCACTGGCGGATGATGTAATCGCTTGTCTATAAACATGATCTATTACGTCTCCTGCAGCAAAAATACCAGGAACACTCGTTTGGGTATAATTTCCATGCGTTTGACGCATTACTTCAATATAACCATCTTTCATTTTTAATTTATTCATGAATATACTTGTATTAGGAGTATATCCGATTGCAATAAATAATCCGGCAAGATAGATTTTCAATTCTTTTTTTTCTTTTAAGTTTTTTTGCTGAATTAATAAACTAGTAACTCCAGAAGAATTTCCTAATATGTCTTTCACAGTAGAATTCAAATAAATTATTACTTTTTGATTTTTTATTTTTTTTATTAATCTATCTAATAAAATTTTTTCAGCTCTAAAATTAATTCCACGATGTATTAAATAAACTTTTTTGACAAAATTAGATAAATACAATGTTTCTTCTATAGCAGTATTTCCTCCACCTACAACTGCAACTTCTTTATTCTTATAAAAGAAACCATCACATACTGCACATGTTGAAACACCCTTTCCTTTAAAAATATCCTCTGATTTTAATCCTAAATAGCGAGGATTTGCTCCTGTAGCAATAATCACTGAATCAGCGCTATATTTATTGTTTTCGCCTTCTAAATAAAATGGTTGTTTTTTAAAATCAACGGAAATTATATTATCAGAGATCACTTTAGTATTGAGTTGAACAGCATGTTTATGCATCCGTTTCATCAATTCTGAGCCACTTATTCTATTAGCATCTCCGGGCCAATTTTCGATTTCGCTGGTATTCATTAATTGCCCTCCTGGGTTTAATCCCGTAATTAAAGAAGGGTTTAAATTAGCTCTAGAGGAATATATAGCTGCAGTATATCCTGCAGGTCCAGAGCCTAAAATAATTATTTTACTATGTTTGATATCATTCATTTTCAATATCCTTAGAATAAATATATCTTTAATTAAGTTGATTGAGAACATAATAAATATTATAGTTTTCATATATTACTGACTCAATTATTTTTTTGTATAAAAATAAAAAAATTTTATTTAATCAAATTAAAATAAGTAACTTTATTTTTTATAAAAATTTTAATATAAATACTATTATGTTCATGTTTACGATATAAATTAATTTTGAATATATTAATTGCATGATTTAATTAAAAAATATATGTTTTAATAAAAAATTAATTTTTACTGTTTTTTATTAATTGATAAAATATTTTATAGTTATATTAAATTAATAATTTTTATTGATAATTTACAAGAGCAAAACACGCTATGTTAGACCCTTATTTATTAAGAAATAAATTGCATTCAACAGCTAAAAAACTATTAAAAAAAAATTATAAATTAGATGTTTTTGCAATATCTGCCATGGAAGAAAAAAGAAAAAAATTACAGATTGAAACTGAGAATTTACAATTTAATCATAATTCTTTATCAAATATGGTTAGAGAAGCTAAGATTATTCAAAATGAAAATCAATCATTAAAAAATAAGGTTATACAGTCAAGTAAAAATTTAAACGCTTCTAAAATCGAACTCAATTCTTTAAAAGAAAAAATATATCATTTTTCTATGTGTATACCCAATGTTCCTTCTGATGACGTCCCAGTAGGAAAGACATCAATTGATAATAAAGAGATAAAATATTGGGGTCAAAAAAGACGGCACGATTTTATAGTTCAAGATCATATAGAAATAGGAAAGAAATTTAATGAATTAGACTGGAAATCTTCTGTACAAATGTCAGGATCGCGGTTTGTTGTTATGAAAGGGAAAATTGCTCTTTTACATCGTGCTCTTAGTCAATTTATGTTAGATTTGCATACTGTAAATCATGGTTACGTAGAAATTTATGTCCCGTATTTAGTTCACCCTAAAGCTTTATATGGAACAGGACAATTACCAAAATTCAGTCAAGATTTATTTCATATAAATTTTTCAGATAAAAAAAAATATATATTAATTCCTACTGGAGAAGTTCCTTTAACTAATTTGGTTTCTAATCAAATTATAGATGAAAAAGATTTACCTATTATGTTTACTGCTCATACTCCTTGTTTTCGATCAGAAGCATCTTCTTATGGACGTGATACTAAAGGATTAATTCGATTACATCAATTTGACAAAGTGGAATTAGTACAAATTGTAGCACCAGAAAAATCTATGGAAGCACTTGAAAAATTAACTAACCATGCTGAACAAGTTTTAAAACTTTTAGATTTGCCGTATAGAAAAATTCTTTTATGTACTGGCGAAATGGGTTTTGCAGCTGCAAAAACTTATGATTTAGAAGTTTGGTTTCCTTCTCAAAAAAAATACAGAGAAGTTTCTTCTTGTTCTAATATGAATGATTTCCAATCTCGTCGAATGAAAACTCGATATAAAAAAAAATCTGAACAAAAAAATTTTTTTGTGCACACATTAAATGGTTCGGGTTTGGCAATAGGTAGAACATTAGCAGCCATTTTAGAAAATTATCAACATTCTGATGGTCGTGTAGAAATCCCTAAAATTCTTCAAGAAAAATATATGCAGGGATTAAAATTTATAAACTAATTGATTATTATATTTTAAAAATATAATTGGTGAAATAATGAATGAAGTGTATAACTTTAGCGCTGGTCCAGCTATGATTCCGAAAGAGGTTCTTTGTCAAGCTAAAGAAGAGCTTCAAAATTGGAAAAAATCAGGTTCTTCTATAATGGAAATTAGTCATCGTAGCGAGAATTTTATGCAAGTAGCTTTAGAAGCTGAACAAGATTTAAGAGATTTGTTGAATATACCTAATTATTTTAAAGTATTATTTTGTCAAGGTGGTGCTAGAGGACAATTTTCCGCTATTCCTATGAATTTGCTAAAAAAATTACAAACAGCAGATTATATAAATAGTGGTTATTGGTCAAATTGTGCATTTATAGAAGCTAAAAAATATTGCGTCCCTCAATCTATATTGATTCGAAATACTTTTAATGAAAAAGAATCTCTTTTACCAATGAGTAAATGGAATATCAATAAAAACTCAGCATATGTTCATTATTGTCCCAATGAAACAATAGATGGATTATCTATTTATGAAGAACCAGATTTTGAAAAAAAAATTATTGTGGGAGACTTTTCTTCTTTTATCTTATCACGTTCAATTAATATTGAAAATTATGATCTTATTTATGCAGGAGCTCAAAAAAATATTGGTCCTTCGGGTATAACAATAATTATTATTCGAGATACACTTATAGGATATTCATCTGGTATATCCCCTTCTATTTTAGATTATCAGATATTATCAGAACATAGATCTATGTTTAACACACCTCCTACATTTGCTTGGTATTTATCAGGATTAGTTTTTAAATGGTTAAAAAAACAGGGTGGTTTAAAAAAAATCGAAAAATTAAATAAAAAAAAATCAGATTTGTTATATGAAAAAATAGATAATAGTAGTTTTTACATAAATAAAGTAGATAAAAAAAATAGATCGCAAATGAATGTTGTGTTTCATTTGACTAATTCTAAATTAGATCCAATTTTTTTAGAAGAAGCTTCTGCATTAGGTTTAAATTATTTAAGAGGACACAGTTTGGTAGGTGGTATGCGTGCATCTATTTACAATGCTATGCCATTAGAAGGTATTAGATCTTTAATTAGATTTATGTCATATTTTGAAAATCGATATGGATAAATTATCTATAGTTTTATTTTTTAAAATACTATTTTAATTTCAATTAAATAGAGCGTATATTGATCATGCAAAATTCATTTGATTTAAAACCAATATCTTATATTAATGGAACTGTTTGTTTACCAGGTTCAAAAAGTATTTCAAATCGGGTTTTATTACTTTCTTCAATAGCTAAAGGTACAACATGTTTAACTAATTTATTAGATAGTCATGATACTCAATATATGTTACATGCTTTAAAAAAATTAGGTGTTAAATATGATTTGTCTAATGATAGAAAAACATGTCATGTTAAAGGGATTAACCAAGCATTTTATATAAATAAATCAATTTCGTTATATCTAGGAAATGCAGGAACTGCTATGCGACCTCTTCTTGCTATATTATCTTTACACAATAATAATATTTTATTAAGTGGAGATAACAGAATGCATGAAAGACCTATTGAACATCTTGTTGATGCTTTAAAACAAGGAGGGGCTGTTATAGAATACGAAAAAAATCAAGGATATCCTCCTGTACGCACTAAAGGCGGTTTTATGGGAGGGTCAATTTTTTTAAATGGCAATATTTCCAGTCAATTTTTAACGTCATTGTTAATGAGTGCTCCGCTTGCTCCAAAAAACACAACTATTTTTATCAAAGGAAATTTAGTTTCTAAACCGTACATTGAAATCACACTTAATTTAATCAGATCTTTTGGAGTTAATATTAAACATGATTCTTATAATATATTTTATATAAAAGGTCAACAAGAATATAAAACACCTGGAAACTATATGATTGAAGGAGATGCTTCTTCAGCTTCGTATTTTTTAGCTGCCGCTGCTATTAAAGGGGGGTCAGTAAAAGTGACTGGTGTTGGAAAAAAAAGCATCCAAGGTGATATAGATTTTGCAAATATTTTAGAAAAAATGGGAGCCATAATTCATTGGGAAGACTATTCTATCACTTGCACGCGTAATGAATTAAATGCAATAGATTTGGATATGAATCATATTCCTGATGCAGCAATGACAGTAGCAATTGTAGCGCTGTTTTCGAAAGGTACTACAATTATTAGGAATATATATAATTGGCGAGTCAAGGAAACTGATCGTTTATCTGCTATGACTATAGAGTTGAGGAAAGTTGGTGCTATAGTTGAAGAGGGAAGAGATTTTTTATCAATTTCTCCTCCTATTTTTTTTAAATATTCTGACATTGAAACTTATAACGATCATCGTATGGCTATGTGTTTTTCGCTCATATCTTTGTCCGAAATAGGTGTAAATATACTTAATCCAAATTGTATTTCAAAAACTTTTCCATCTTATTTTAAAGATTTTTTATCTATCAGCAATTTTTGATAAACTTAATAAAAATTCTTTAATAAAATTTTTTATATCTTAAAGACAAAACATGATAAATAAAATCCCTGTTATTACTATTGATGGTCCTAGTGGTGTCGGTAAAAGTACAATTTCGAAAATAATAGCAAATAAATTAAATTGGTCACTTTTAGAATCAGGAAAAATTTATCGATTAGTAGCATTTCTAGCATTAAATAAAAATGTTTCTATTTTTGAGAAAAATATCGTTAAATTATTAGAGAATTTAGATTATTCATTAATTAAAAAAAAACTATTAATTGTTTTTATGAATCAAAAAATCTTGAAATAATTAGCAATATTTCTTCGCAATTATCAACTTATCCTCGTATCAGAAAAATTTTATTGAAAAAACAAAGATTAATGAAATGTTGGCCTGGTTTAATAGCAGAAGGACGTGATATGGGTACAGTAGTGTTTCCAGATGCTATACTTAAGTTTTTTTTAGATGCTGATTTAGAAGTTCGCACAAATAGAAGGATTTTAGAATTAAAAAAAAATGGTCATGACATTAATTTTCAAAAATTGTTTAGACAAATGAAGAATCGTGATGAACGCGATCAAAATCGATTAATTTCTCCTTTATGCATAGCAAAAAATGCTATAATATTAGATTCTACTTATATGAGTTTATCAGAAGTAGTGAAAACTTTAATGGAATATATTACTCAGAGAATAAAAATATAAATAAAAAATTAATTCAATATTTTAAAAACTAAACTCTTTAATAAGGATTATTATAAGATACATCAAACAAACTCATTTTAGCATGAAGTTAAAATGAATGTTTAATAAA
The DNA here is from genome assembly GCF_056343165.1 of Buchnera sp. (in: enterobacteria). NCBI lineage: Bacteria > Pseudomonadati > Pseudomonadota > Gammaproteobacteria > Enterobacterales > Erwiniaceae > Buchnera > Buchnera sp. (in: enterobacteria). Next base: position 53,011 of record NZ_JBWHTS010000002.1, read on the forward strand.
AATTTTTTAAAATTATCAATATGAATGAATCTTTTGCTCAATTATTTGAAGAATCGTTAAAAGAAATTAAAACCCGTCCTGGTTCAATTATTCGCGGTACTATCGTTTCTATAGAAAAAGACATAGTTTTAGTTGATGCAGGTCTTAAATCTGAATCTGCGATTCCTGCTGAACAATTTAAAAATTCTCAAGGTATTTTAGATATTAATGTCGGCGATCAAATTGATGTTGCTTTAGATGCTATTGAAGATGGATTTGGGGAAACACTTTTATCTCGTGAAAAAGCAAAACGCCATGAAGCATGGTTGATATTAGAGCAAGCTCATGAAAAATCAGAAACAGTTATTGGAATTATTAATGGTAAAGTTAAGGGTGGTTTTACTGTCGAATTAAATGATATACGTGCATTTTTACCAGGATCTTTAGTAGATGTTCGTCCGGTACGAGATACAATACATCTCGAAGGAAAAGAATTAGAGTTTAAAGTAATAAAATTAGATCAAAAACGTAATAATGTTGTTGTTTCGCGTCGTGCTGTAATCGAATCTGAAAATAGTGCTGAAAGAGATCAATTATTAGAAAATTTACAGGAAGGGATGCATGTTAAGGGTATTGTAAAAAATTTAACAGATTATGGAGCTTTTGTAGATTTAGGTGGTGTAGACGGTCTTTTGCATATTACTGATATGGCTTGGAAAAGAGTTAAACATCCAAGTGAAATAGTAAGTGTAGGTGATGAAATTCAAATTAAAATTTTAAAATTTGATAGAGAAAGAACACGTGTATCACTAGGATTAAAACAATTAGGTGAAGATCCATGGATAGCAATTTCCAAACGTTATCCAGAAGAAACTAAATTACGTGGACGCGTGACAAATTTAACCGATTACGGTTGTTTTGTAGAAATTGAAGAAGGAGTAGAAGGTCTTGTACATGTATCGGAAATGGACTGGACTAACAAAAATATTCATCCATCAAAAGTTGTTATTGTTAATGATGTAGTTGAAGTTATGGTTTTAGATATAGATGAAGAACGTCGTCGTATTTCTCTTGGTTTAAAACAATGCAAAATTAATCCATGGAAAGAGTTTTCTGAAACTCATAAAAAAGGTGTTCGTGTTGTTGGAAAAATAAAATCTATTACAGATTTTGGTATTTTTATTGGTTTAAATGGAGGTATTGACGGATTAGTTCATCTATCTGATATCTCTTGGATAACACCAGGTGAAGAAGCAGTTAAGAAATATAAAAAAAATGATGAAATATCCGCTGTAGTTCTTCAAGTAGATGCTGAGCGAGAACGCATATCTTTAGGGATTAAACAATTAGAAGAAGATCCTTTCAACGTATATATTAGTAATCATAAAAAAGGTACAATTATTACGGGAAAAATTAAATCTATAGATAAAAAAAATATTGTTGTAAAATTACCAGAAAACTTAGAAGGAACTATAAAATTATCTGATATTTCTCGTGTACATTCTGAAAAAACAATAAACAAATTAAAAATAGAAGATGAAATTTTAGTTAAATTATCTAGTTTTGATCGAAAAAATAGAATAATTTACCTTTTAATACATATAGATGAAAATGAAAAAAAAGATTCAACCACTTCTGCTAATAATAAAATAAATGATGATGCTTTTTCTAACGTTATGACAGAAGCTTTTAAAGCAGCTAAAAATACTGAATAATTAATTTTTATAAGAAATGTTTTCGATTAATATAACTATTCCTCAAATATAAAAAAATAAATAAATTTTTCATGTTTACAAATGTAGAGGATTTATGACTAAGTCAGAATTGTTCGAAAGAATTGCTAAACAGAAAATTCATATTTCACACAAAATGATAGAGCGTGCCACGAAAGAAATGCTAGAACATATGACTTCATCGTTAGCAAAGGGACAAAGGATTGAAATTCGAGGATTTGGCAGTTTTTCTTTACATTATCGTTCTTCTCGGATTGGTCGAAATCCAAAAACTGGAAGAACCGTTAAATTAAATGAAAAATATGTTCCTTATTTTAAACCAGGGAAAAAATTACGAGATCGAGCTAATATGTGTAAGTAATATCTTTTAATATTTTTCACAATAGAAACTAAGTTTATATATAATTTTTTATAAAAAGCTTAGTTTCTATAATTTAAAAACATAATATTTTTTTTAAGGTTATAAATGAAAAAATTCTTTATTGTCGCTAATTGGAAATTGAATAAAAACAAAAAAATGATTTCTAGTTTTTTTAAAAATTTCAAACTGAATTCATCAATTAATTTAGAAAAAAACATTATTATTATTGCTCCTCCTACTATATATTTAGAAAGAGTATATAAAGAAATAAATAAAAAAAATATTTTTCTTAGCGCGCAAAATGTAGATATTAATTTAGAAGGAGCTTTTACTGGTGAAACATCTATTTTAATGCTGCAAGATATAGGAGTAAAATATGTTATCATTGGACATTCTGAAAGACGTTTGCTACATCATGAAAGCAATTATATTATCGCAAAAAAGTTTCATTTGATTAAAGAATTAAACTTAATACCTATTTTGTGTATAGGCGAAACAGCAATAGATAAAAAAAATGGTCAAACTCAAAAAGTTATTACAGAACAATTAGATTTGATATTTAAAAAAATAGGAAAGTCAGCTTTTAAAAATACAATAATTGCTTATGAACCCATTTGGGCTATTGGAACAGGTTTATCAGCTAATCCAGAAGAGGTTCAATTAACACATAAATTTATAAAAAATTATATTGAAAAATATGATCAAATTGATATAGAAGATATAAGAGTTCAATATGGTGGATCTATTAATCAGGTTAATGCAAAAAGATTTATTGAACAACCTGATATTAATGGTTTATTAATTGGAAACTCATCTTTGAGTCCTGAAGAATTTTTAAAAATTATAAAAATAGCTAATTATATTATTTAAATTTAAACAATTAACTATTGTTAATTAATAGTTTATGCATTCGACCACCTAGATAAGCACCTAGAATTGGACCTATTATAGGAATTAAACAATATAAAACATTATTATTACCTCCAGTAAAAGATAAAAGACCCCATCCATTTAAACTTAGAAATATTTTAGGACCTAAATCTCGTGCAGGATTTAAACTTATATTACTCAAGGGATTTATAATTAAATTAATCATACATATTAACAATCCTATTAAAATAGGCACTATAGATTTATTATGCAAAAAGTAATTATTATTTCTATTGTTAAACTCTAATAAAATTATCATGAATAGTGAAGTTGAAAACATTTCTATTGTAAAATCACAAATAAAACTATTATGATAATTGGGATAAACACAAAAAATAGAAGCTGAATTAAGACTTTCTTCTGTTCCTCGGATGATATTATTTGCACTTTCAAATGAAACTAACAAATTATTATAAAGATAATATATTAACATTGTAAAAAAAAAAGTACCAAATATCTGAGATATGATATAAGGCAATACTTTTTTTTTGCTAAAGTTAGAAGACAGCCAAAAGAAAATAGTAATAGCTGGGTTTAAATGAGCTCCAGATACTGAGGAACTAAAATACATTGATATAGCAACTCCAAAACCCCAAATACAACTAATTTCAAATTGGTTTAAATGAATATTAGTTAATTTTGAAGCGGCTAAACATCCTATACCAAAAAATATAGCTAAACCCGTTCCGAAAAATTCAAAAAAACATTTTTTTATAATATTTTTTTTCCTATCAATGTTCATTTTTAAAAACCCATATTTTTGTATTTAAAAAATAGAGCGCCGGTAAAAAACCGGCACTAATTTTATATTAATATAATTTTTTAGCAGTAAGTAACCAATCTTTTTTAAAAGCACGTTTCATGTTTTTTAATGCATTTTGTATATCATTAAAAACCATCTTATCATTTTGTATTCCAACACATTTCCCCTGATATCCTTTTATTAATAATTCAACTGAATATGCACCCATTCTTGAAGCTAATATACGATCATATACTACAGGTGCGCCACCTCTTTGAATATGTCCAAGGATTGTGGCTCTAGTTTCTCGATTTGTTTTTTTTTCAATGTATTGTGCCAATTTTTCCACATCACAAATATATTCTGTTATTGCGACAATAGCATGTTTTTTACCTCTAGCGATCCCCGCCTGAATTTCAATAAGTAATTCTTCTTTTTTATAATCAATTTCTGGCAATACAATAAACTCACATCCACCTGCAATAGCAGCAGCTAATGTCAAATCTCCACAATATCTCCCCATTACTTCTACAATAGAAATGCGTTGATGAGAAGAAGAGGTATCACGTAATCGATCAATAGCTTCAACTACTGTTTGTAAAGCTGTAAAATAACCTATAGTATAATCAGTACCTGAAACGTCGTTATCTATAGTTCCTGGAATGCTGATACACGGAATACCCATTTCTGTTAATTTTTGAGCTCCTATATAAGATCCGTCTCCTCCAATCACAATAAGAGCATCTATTTGTCTTTTTTTTATATTTTGTACTGCAATAGAACGTATTTCATTTTTACAAAAACGAGAAAATCTAGCAGATCCCAAAAATGTTCCACCTCTATTAATCATGTCAGATACACTATATCTATCGAGTTTTACCATTCGATTTTCGTATAAACCTAAATATCCATCATAAATTCCGTATACTTCTAATTTCTCACTAAGCGCTGTTCTAACCACTCCTCTAATTGCAGCATTCATTCCTGGAGCGTCTCCACCACTGGTTAAGACTCCAATTTTTTTAATCATTAAAACCTCTGTTTTAACTTCTATAAAATTTTATTTCTGTATTTTTGAAAAATATTTTGCAAATATATTAAATATCATGATGTTAAAAATATATTTAAACTTTTTTACATAAATATAATTCTAAATATAAAAGACTAATGTATTATTGAAATTTAGGGAATATAAAAATAAAAATGGTTTTTAAAAAAAAATTATTTTAAATAATACCATTGAGTAGGATTATTGTTTTTATCGAAATCTAAAATAATAGGCTTTGCAGTAGGGATATTAAACTCTAAAATTTTTTTATTATCTATTTTTTTTAAATATTGTATTAAAGCACGTAAAGAATTCCCGTGTGCTACAATAAGAATTTTTTTATTATTTTTCAACTGAGGATAAAGAATTTTGTTCCAATAAGGTATAACTCGTTTTGCAGTTTTTTCTAAGCTTTCTCCTAAAGGAATATCATTAATATTTAAATGAGCATAGCGTATATCATTTCCTGGAAAACGTTTATCTTTTATATTAATTTGTGGGGGGCTAATATCAAAACTCCTCCTCCATAGCATAACTTTTTTCTGTCCATATTTTTGAACAACTTCATCTTTATTTAATCCTTCTAACGCTCCATAATGTCTTTCATTTAAACGCCAAGATTTTTTAACTGAGAGCCAAGTTTGGTTTAATTCGTCTAAAATATATTGTAAGGTATGTATAGCTCTTTTTAATACAGATGTGTGTGCATAATCAAAAAAAAATCCTTCTTTTTTTAATAAAATCGCAGCAGATATCGCTTCATTTTTTCCCTTTTGAGATAAATCAGCATCATGCCATCCCGTAAATTTATTTAATTCATTCCATTCACTATGACCATGTCTTATTAAGACTATTTTATTAGTTTTCATTTTTTTCTCATGATTTTTTATATAAACATTAAATTTTAATGCAAATAATTAGTTTTATATTTTTAAAATTTCTTATCAATTTTTCTAAAAATGATAAAAGTACAGTTTAAGATTTATTTAATAACTGTACTTTTAAAGTATAAAACATTACAATATAAAAATTATTTTAAATATCAATTAAAATACGAGTGAAATCTTCTAATGTATTTTTTATATTTACTAAAAAACCTATAGATTCTTTCCCATCTATTAAACGATGATCATAAGATAATGCTATATACATCATTGGAAGGATTTCAATTTTTCCATTAACAACTACTGGGCGTTCTTGAATCATGTGCATACCTAATATAGCTGCTTGAGGAGGATTAATAATAGGTGTAGATATTAAAGAACCAAAAACACCACCATTAGTAATAGTGAAATTGCCACCTATTAATTCTGGAATCTGAATTTTGTTTTGCAAAGCTCTAACAGAAAAATCTTTTATTTTTTTCTCTATTTCTGCCATTGTCATTTTATCAGCATTTTTCAATACTGGTGTTATTAATCCTCGTGGTGTTGAAATGGCAATACTGATATTAAAATTTTTATAAAAAACTATGTCTGTTTCATCTATATAAGCATTTATTTCTGGAAAATTTTTTAATCCTTGAATTACAGATTTCACAAAAAAAGACATAAATCCCATTCTAATACCATGTTTTTTTTCGAAATTCTCACCGTACTTTTTACGTAAAATTATTATCGGCAACATGTTGACTTCATTGAAAGTAGTTAGCATAGCTGTATTATTTTTACTATCTAGCAATCTTTCTGCAATTTTTTGCCGTAATCGAGTCATTTTTACTCTATTTTCGAATTTTTTATTTTCTTTTCTATTGATTGCATTTAGATTTGAAGTATCATAATTTGATCTATTTTGATTTAATTTATTTTTTTCTTTCTTTATGATTTTTTCTAGATCAATTGTATTACCTGTTTCTATGATTTTATTTATAAAATGTTTATCAAAATTATTTATTTTAATTGATCTTCGCATAGATGGAGTAAGATTTTTTTCATTTATTTTTAAAAAATTCTTTATTTTTTCTTCTTTATTTTCAGATGGAATTGTTTCATTTAAAAAATTTTTGTCTTTTTCGATAAAGTCATCCTCTATTATGTTAGACTTATTTATTTCACCAAGTAATTGTTGAGATTTGACTATTTTACCTTCTTTTTCTAAAATTGCACTTAATATTCCATTACACGGTGAAGATACTTCTAACATTACTTTATCTGTTTCAATATCCACTATATTATCATCACAATTGACTTTATCTCCTATTTTTTTATGCCATTTTACAACTGTTGCATCACTAATAGATTCTGGTAAATCTGGAACAAGAAGATTTATTATTTTCATTCTTTATCCTATTGTTGAATTAATATTTAATGCATTTTTAATTATTGTTTCTTGTTGTTTTTTATGAATCGAGAAATAACCAACTGCAGGTGAAGCTGAAGATATACGACCGACATATTTTAATAATGCATCAGATGGTAAAATGTTGTTCAGATTGTCTTTAATATAAAACCATGCACCTTGATTATAAGGTTCTTCTTGACACCAAACATAATCTTTTATATAAAAATAATTTTTTATTATCTTTTCTATTTCAGTTTTAGGAAATGGATACAATTGTTCAATACGAATTAAAATAATAGAATCAATTTTTTTTTCACGACGATTTTTTAGTAAATCATAATAGATTTTTCCAGAACAAAAAATAAGACGTTTTTCTTTTTTATTAACATTATCTATTTCATCTATTATTTTTTGAAATTTACCATTAACAAGAGCATTTAAAGACGAGCCTGACATTGGATTTCTTAAAAGAGATTTTGGAGTAAAAATAATTAATGGTTTATCAATTCCCTTAAATATTTGTTTCCTTAAAATATGAAATATTTGTGATGATGTGGTTGGTATACACACTTGCATGTTTTTTTCAGCACAGAGTTGAAGAAATCGTTCTATTCTAGAAGATGAATGTTCAGGCCCTTGTCCTTCATAACCATGAGGCAATAAAAGAACTAAATTAGATTTTTTGTTCCATTTTTGTTCTCCTGAGCTTATAAACTGATCAATAACTATTTGAGCGCCATTAATAAAATCTCCAAATTGAGCTTCCCAAATAGTAAGTGTATTAGATGAAAATAAAGAATATCCGTATTCAAAAGCTAAAACTGCTTCTTCTGATAATACAGAATCCCAAATTTGAAACTTCCCTTGTTTTTTTCGAATGTTGTTTAATGGAAGATAAATAGAACCATCAATTTGATTATGAATAACAGCATGACGATGAAAAAACGTTCCTCTTCTTACATCTTCACCAGAAATTCGACAAGAAATTCCTTCATTAAGAATTGTTGCATAAGCTAATGTTTCAGCAGCACCCCAATCAAATAATCTTAATCCTCGAGTCATCTCTAATCTATCTTCGTAAATTTTTTTTACTCGATCATGCATTTTAACTGTATTAGGGATATTATTGATTAAACAAGATAATTTTTTTAAATTATAAAAATTTATATTTTTTTTTATTTTTTTTATTTTTTTTTCTTCTATAGTAATTTCATTTTTAAAACATATTTTTTTAGATCTTGAAAATATATATTGACCTTTATGTAATTTATCAGAATATTTTTTTATGATTTCTTGATTTGTTTTAGATGTAATTGTGTTTTTAGATATTAATAAATCAGAATATATTTTTCTTGTAGTAGGATGCTTGCTTATCATATGATACATGATAGGTTGTGTAACAGATGGCTCATCTACTTCATTATGTCCATTTCGTCTATAACAAACTAAATCTATAAAGACATCTTTTTTGAATTTTTTTCTAAAATGAAGAGCCAGTTGAACAGCAAAAATAGATGCTTCTACATCATCTGCATTAACATGAAAAATAGGTGCTTGAATTATTTTGGCAATATCAGTACAGTATTGACTAGAACGAAGATGATTAGGGTTAGAAGTAGTAAATCCAATTTGATTATTAATAACTATATGAACAGTTCCTCCCACTTTATAACCTTCTGTTTGAGACATATTTAACGTTTCTTGCACTACACCTTGACCAATTACAGAAGCATCTCCATGAATGTTAATAGGCAAAACTCCACTTTCTATTTTCTCCATTTTATCAATACAAGAACGAGCTATACCAGAAATAACAGGATTAATTATTTCTAAATGAGATGGATTGCAAGCCATATTAAATATTATTTTTTTTTCGTTTTTTATTTCTGAAGTTCCTCCCATATGATATTTAACATCACCACTAATTTTTTCAAGTATTTTAAATCCAGAAAATTCATTAAATAAAATTTTTGGACTTTTGTTTAAAACATTAACAAGTACATTTAATCTTCCTCTATGAGCCATGCCTAATATTATTTCAGATATGTTATTTTTTTTTGAAAATCTTATGACTTCATGTAATATAGGAATTAATGTTTCTGCTCCTTCTAAAGAAAAACGCTTGGCACCAGGAAATTTTTTACCAATATATTTTTCTAAAATTTCAGCATAAGTTATTTCTTTTAAGAAATTTATTTTTTCTTCTGTATTTAAAAAATTTTCATTAAAAAATGATTCTATATAGTCCGCAATCCATTTTTTTTCTAATACGTTATCTATATACATATATTCAAAACCAATAGAACCACAGTATTTTTTAGATAGTATTTTGTATAAACTCGTAATATTAGTTTTAAATTCAGTTGAATTTTTAAAGTTAATTTTTATACTTTTTTTTATTTCTTCTTCTGAAAAATTGTAAAATGAAAGATCTAACTCTAAAATTTTTTTTTGTTTTCTTAATTGAAGTGGATCAATTAAAGCTTGTTTATAACCTTGAGTGCGAAATAAATTAATAATATGATTAACTGTATTAATAAGTGAATACATATCTTTTTTTAGATGGTTGATTTTATAAACATTTTCTTGCTGTTTAGAAATTTCTAAAAATTCTTTATGCCAAACAGCATCTACAGATTGAGCATCTATTAGAAAATTTTTGTATATTTTTTCTATGTAGTTTTGATTTTCCCTGGATAACCAAGAGGAATTTAACCAATATTCTATCTTTTTTTTATTCATGTTTTTCTTTAAAAAAAGTTTTATGTTAAATTTAATAAATATGTTTGCAAAAATTTATAAATATATTTTTTAAAAAATTATGCAGGATTATAAATATCAATAAAATCAACCCTTAAATTATATTTATTATGTAACCACCCCCCTAAAGATTTAACACCGTCTCTCTCAGTGGCATGATGACCTAAGGCAAAAAAATGAATGCCTAGTTCTTTAGCAATATGAGCAGTTTCTTCTGAAATTTCACCTGTTAAAAAAGCATCAACTCCAAATTTGCATGCTGTTTTAATAAAACCCTGTCCTCTTCCACTACACCAAGCAATACGATTGATATACAAAGGAGCATTTTCATGTAAATGTATAGGATATTTTTTAAATTTTTTTTCAATTTTATGTGCAAATTCAAAACCTGTCATTTGGTTTTGTATTGTTCCCCAAAAGACATAAGGTAAAATATTACCCTGGATACAAATTTTTAATTTTTTAGCTATTTGTGCGTTATTGCCTAATTCTGGATGAATGTCTAAAGGTAAATGCCAACTGTATAGATTGATATTATGAGAAAGTATAGTTTTTAATCGTTTTCTTTGCATATTATGTATATATCTTGATTCATTTTTCCAAAAGTAACCATGATGAACAATTATAGTGTCAGCATTATAAAATAATGCTTTATCTAACAAATCTTGACAAGCAGTAACTCCAGTAACAACATTTTTTACTATAGATGTTCCTTCAATTTGCAATCCATTAGGCACTATATCATTACATTGATCAGACAATAATTTTTTATTGACAATATCTTCTAAAAAAAAATTATTCATAAATTTTAAACCTTTTTTTTAAATTTTAATCGCGCTTGATTAAATATCAAAAAAGATTTTTCTCTGCTATCAGAATAATTGATAATAGGAGCAGGATAATCTATTTTGCAATTTTTTTGTTTTAACCATTCATATGGTTGATGAATATGATTATTAGGAACATTTTTTAATTCCGGTATAAATTTTCTTATAAAATCACCTGATGTATCAAAAGATTTTGATTGATTTAATGGATTAAACATGCGTATGTAAGGAACAGAATCAGATCCTACTGATGCTGACCATTGCCATCCCCCACTATTTAGAGCTAAATCTCCATCAATTAAATGAGACATAAAATATTTTTCTCCTTTTCTCCAATTAATAAGAAGATTTTTTACTAAAAAACTAGATGTAATCATTCTTAATCTATTATGCATCCAACCTATTTTATTTAATTGTCTTATACCGGCATCTATTATAGGAAAACCTGTATTTCCTTCTTTCCAAGCATTAAAATAATGTATATTATTTGTCCAGTTTATTTCTTTTTCCCATGAAATTAACGCTTCAGATTTGCTGATTTTTGGAAATCCAATTAATAAATGGTAATAAAATTCACGCCATAATATTTGATTAAACCAAGAAGAAGAAAAAAAAGAGTTTGACAAAAAATTATTTTTTATTTTTAAAAGCGTGATTAGACAGTGTCGAGATGATATTATTCCAGCAGATAAATATGGAGACAACATACTAGTACCATCTAAAAAGGGAAAATTTCGTTTAAAAGAATAATCATGAATTTTATATGTACAGAAATTTTTTAAGCGATTTATAGCTTTTTTTTCTCCAATGGGAAAGATTTTTTTATTTACATCAAGAATGATATTTTTAAAATAAATAGGAGTTAAAAAGATATCTCTATCGGGTCTTCGTTTTGAAGGTATAGAAAAACATTGAGGTATATTATCATATAAATTATGTATGATTTTTTTTTTGAAAAAAGTAAAAACTTTATATGTTTCATTATTTTTATTTCTAATTTTTTTGTCGGAGAATAAAAGATTGTCGTGAAAACCTTGTACAAAACATCCTTTTTGAGATAATTTTTTTTTTGCTAAATAATCTCGATGACGTTCATTGATTTCGTATTGATAATTATAAAATAAATTATTTATTTTATGTTTTTCACAAAAAAAAATAAGATATTCTATAGAATTTAAAAAATCAGTAGATTCATGATAATATAGATTAATATTCAATTTTAGTAGTTTTTTTTGTAAAGCAAGTAAATGATAATAAATAAAAGATATTTTTTTTTTAGATACATAGTGATCATTCCATTGCTGCGGCGTAGCAATAAATAAACCTATTACTTTATCTTCATCCGATTTACACGCCATATATAGAGCTGTATTATCGTAAACACGAAGATCATTACGAAACCAAATCAAATTTTTTTTCATAATATTTATATTTAATTTATTAAATTAGGAGAAATTTCTTATTAATATATTTTTCATATAAAATTTTTACGCCGTTTATCTCATAAATTCATTTTCTTATAAATATAAAAATAAGAATTAATTGAATATTTAATGTAAAATTTATCTTTTATTTTTTATGATTTTATAAAATATTTAAACGAATTTAAAAATAATTTGTATTTTTAAAATTCTTATATTTATAGAAATATTTTTAATTAAATTATTATCATATAGATAAAATAAAAAAAAATCGAGTAACAATTTTTAATGAAAGAATAAATTTTTTATATAAATAAAATAGATATCAATGCGTAAATACATTTTTATATTAAAAATATATTTTATTGCAGGAGATTAAAATGAAAAAAATAGGTATTTTCTTTGGAAGTGACACCGGAAATACAGAAAAGATAGCTCAATTAATTCAAAAATATATAGGTAGTAATATTTCTGTTTTACACGACATCAGCAACGCTTCTCAACAAGATATTGAAAATTTTAATTTTTTAATATTAGGTATTCCAACTTGGTACTATGGCGAAGTTCAATGTGATTGGGATGATTTTTTGCCAATTTTAAAAAAAATTAATTTCGCAGATAAAACTGTGGCATTATTTGGATGTGGTGATCAAGAAGATTATAGTGAATACTTTTGTGATGCAGTAGGTGTAATTAATGATATTTTAAAAAAAAACAAAGCTAAAATAATTGGTAAATGGCCTACAAAAGAATATAATTTCGAACAATCTAAGGCTTTATTAAATCAGGAATATTTTGTTGGATTAATTTTAGATGAAGATCGGCAAGCAGAAAAAACCGAAAACAGAATAAAACAATGGGTAAAAAAAATCATGCCTTATTTTAATTTGAATTCAACATAAAAAATTCAATTTTTAAAATAAATGATAACACCTTACTTCAAGGTATATGTAAAAAAAGTATTAAGATTAAATTGCTTTTTTATCTAATATTATTTATTTAACATGTATTATTGCTTTTTAAAAATCATAATAATCAATTTTTTAAAATATAAATAGCAGTATCAAGTATAAACTTGATACTACTATATAAAAAAATAAAATATATTTATCATTTCTTTAATGAAGGCATGAATATTATTTTTTAAAATATAGATTATTTTTTAAAATATAGATCATTTTTATCCTGGTATTCTAGATACTAAAGATACTAAATCAAGTACTTTGCTAGAATAACCTGTTTCATTATCGTACCAAGAAATTAGTTTAACAAAATTTTCATTTAAAGATAAACCTGCCTTAGCATCAAAAATAGAAGTTAATTCTTGTCCATTAAAATCTGAAGATACCACTTCATCTTCAGTATATCCTAAAATTCCTTTCATTTCTTCTTGAGAAGCCCGTTTAATTTCTTGACATATTTCAGAATATGTAGCAGATTTTTTATAGCGAACTGTTAAATCTACTACAGATACGTTTGATATTGGAACTCGAAACGCTATACCAGTTAGTTTTCCATTTAATTTTGGTAAAACTTTCCCTACAGCAATAGCTGCACCGGTGGAAGATGGAATAATATTTTGCAATGCCCCTCTGCCACCTCTCCAGTCTTTTTGAGAAGCTCCGTCAACAATTTTCTGAGTAGCTGTACTAGCATGTACAGTAGTCATTAAACCTTCAATAATACCAAATTTATCATCTATTACTTTTGACAGAGGTGCCAAGCAATTTGTAGTACATGATGCATTTGAAACAATATCTTCTCCTTTATATTTATTAAAGTTAGCACCCTTTACGAACATTGGAATGTTATCTTTTGAAGGACCCGTAACAACTACTTTTTTTGAACCAGCTACAATATGTTTGTAAGCCTGTTCTTTTTTTAAAAAAAGACCCGTGGATTCAATTACTACATCAATTGATAAATCACCCCACATTAATTGTTCAGGATCTCTTAATGAAGTAATACGAATTTTTTTTCCGTCAATAATAATATTATTTTTATTAATTTGAATATTTTTTTTAAAAATACCATGTGTAGAATCATATTTTAACATGTAAGCTATATATTCAGGAGTTAATAAATCATTAATAGCTATAATTTCCATATCTGAACGTTGTTGAGCTAGTCGAAACAATACACGTCCAATACGACCAAATCCATTAATGCCTACTTTAATAGTCATATGTTCACCTCTATAAAAAGTTATCTTGATCATTAAAAATCATTTTATTTTCTCGATTATTTTTTTAAAAAAATATTTTGATCAATATTCTTTTAATATTTTACTAGGATTAATTCTTGAAGCATAATATGCTGGATACCAATTTGTTATAATACCTATTACTATACTGCTAATAAATATAATTATTACATCTAAAATTTTTATTTTTAATAGAAAAAAATTATTGTAATAAATATTATCGAATAATATATTATTCTTAAAATATTGTTTTAAAAAGAATATAATTCTATTAGAATTTAATATTGTTACTATACCTAAAATAAAACCAATGACATTACTCACTATTATAGATCGTAATCCATAATATAAAAAAATTAGTTGGATAAGAAAATTATTAGCACCCATACTTCGCAAAATAGAAATTTCTTTCGTTTTTTTAGATACAGTCATCAAAGAAATAGATGCAATACTGAAACATGAAATAATTACTAGTAGTGAAAGTCCTAAATATACTATTAATTTAATTCTTTTAATATCATGATATATATCTTTATAACTATCAATCCAAGTATACGCTACAAGCGGTGTATTTATTTTTTTTATAGCACTTAAAACAATTTTATCCGTGTTAAAAGGATTAGATACATGTATTTCAATTGTGTTAATATCACAATCTTTATAAAAAAATTTCTTTAAAAAATCAAAAGGAACATATCCTATATTAGAGTCTAACATTCCATTTGATTCAAATACATCTATAATCTTTAAAGAAAAATTATCTACTTGTGAATCAAGATAATTATTTTTTTTGTTTAAAAAAAATACATTGATCCAATCACCTTTTTTTATTGATAAATATTTTGTCAAATAAGATGAAAGAATAATCTCATGGTTGTAGTATTTTTTTTTAAAAAAATTATTTTTTTTATTTAAAAAAGTTTTATTTAAATTTTTTATATCTCTAAAACTTTTAATTTCGATAGGTTTAGCTTTATTTTTTACAACTAATAACCCATTAGTGACAATATAGGGTTCTAAATAAGTTATTTCTGGAAAAAATTTTAGTTTTTTTATTAAATCCCGCCATGTTAATGACGATTGATTAGTTAATTGAATAATTCCATGGGGTAAAGTTGATAAAATTGTTTTATTTAACAATATTTCAAATCCATTCAATGCACTAAAACTTATAATTAACACAAATATACTAATAGAAATTCCTATCTTAGATAAAATAGAAATTAATAATATTGTATGATTTTTGTTTTCTTTAATATATAATCTTTTAGCAATTAAAAAAGGTAAAAAATTCATTGATTAGTTCTTTTAATTAACCATTGTTATTAAACAATTGACCATTTTTTATTTGAAACAAAATAGGCATTTTTTTTATTAAAATAGGATCGTGTGTAACAATCAAAAAAGAAGTATTAAAATCAGAATTTAATTGAAATATCAAATTTAAAATAATATTTGTATTATATGTATCTAAATTTCCAGTAGGTTCATCGGCTATAATTAAAGAAGGTTTATTAATAAAAGCTCTAGCAATAGCAACACGTTGTCTTTCTCCACCAGAAAGTTGAAATGGATATTTTTTTATTTTATTTTCTAAGTTCAATTTTTTTAACATTTGATATGATTTTTCTTCACATTCTTTTTTACTTTTATTGCTTATTAAAAGTGGCATGGCAACATTTTCTAATATATTAAAATCTAACATCAAATGATGAAACTGATAAATAAAACCTAATTCAATATTTCTAAATTTTGACATTTGATTAGATGACATAGAGCTAAATGATTGGCCTTTAAATAATATATTGCCGGAAGTAGGAGTGTCTAATCCAGAAAGTAAATGTAAGAAAGTAGTTTTTCCTGAACCTGATTTTCCAGTAATACCCGCTATATTTCCTTTCTTTAATACAAAAGATATTTTTTTTAAAACATCAATAGTTTCATATCCATCTTGATAGGATTTAGTCAAATTAATACATTGTATGATTATGTTATTCATGAGATAAAATTCTAGCTGGTTTTGATCGGACAGATTTCCACGATGGATATAATGTTGAGAAAATTGATAATAGTATAGATATAATATTAATGAAAAATACTTGATATGGTATAAAAATTATTGACACATTCATTTCGTCAGAAAAAAAACTAATTAAAAATTTTAAAAAATTATTTTGCATGATTAGTGCAATACTAACTATTGTTCCCAATAAATTTCCAAAAATTGCAGTACCTGAACCAAAAATAATAAATACCAGCATAATTTTCCAATTGAGTAATCCCTGTGTTTTTAAAATTGCGACAGAGTTTTGTTTTTCTATTGTGTATACGGTAAGAATTATAAAAGTATTTAAAACTGCGACTAATAAAATCAAAAAAAATAAAAATATTATAATATATTTTTCAATTATTATTGTTTTAAAAATTTCACCCTTTTGTGTTTTCCAATCTAATAAAACTAACTGATCATCTATTTGTTTTATTTGATCAATATTTAAAAAAAATGGATTTTTTAACCATATTCGCCAACCAGTAACATAATTTTTATTATAATTTAAAAAATTTAAAATATCTTTTTTATTCATTAAAATACGATAATAATCAATTTCGCTATGAGTCGAAAAAGTTCCTATTATTTTAAACATACGTTGATTAAATATTTTACCTGAAAAAAAATTCTTTTCATTAGATAAAAGAATTAATTTAATTTCATCACCAACATAAACATTAAGTTTTTTAGCTAATTGTTCTCCTATAATTATATTATTAAATTTCAGATTAAATGTATCTGAAATATTTTTTTTTATATTATAATGATTTGAATTATCAATCTCCATTATTTCTGCCATACCAAGGTCACTTTGACTTTGTACAATAATTTCTTTACTAATAAAATCAGAAATTTTTTCAATATTATTTAATTTTAAAACATTTTTTGGGAATTCAGATTTTTTAATATATTGATTTTTATTAGTTATTATTAAATGTGGAATAAAAGATAAAATGTTTTTTTTGAAATTTTCTTCAGATCCATTTATGATCGATATTATGATAATCAATGAAGCAGTACTAATACTTATGGCTGTGATAGATAGAATCGTAATAATTTTTTTAAATTTTGGTAAGTGAGTATTCCATAAATATCGCACAGCGATAAAAAGAGATATAGGTTTATACATTCTGATATTATCTAAAATTTATAAAAATTTTCTTAAATATTTTTATTTATGTTGATGATTTTAATGAAATTTATACAAATAAATTTTTTTATATTAAAAATATTTTTGTTACTTTTATTCTACAATAAACACTAGTATTATATAACTAGATATTTGAAAAATATATCATGATATCTTTTTTATGAAGATGTCATATTTTCTATTTTATAAATTGTATTATTTCACATAAAATTTATAATTTTTTATTAAATAATTGTTTTTATTCGCTTTAAAAAATTTAATTATATGAAATTATATATAATTCTAAAAAATAAAATTTTTAATAATTAAAATATATTAATATTCAATTAATCATAAAAATTTTTATATATAAAATAATTTTTTTAAATTTTTATAAAAATTTAATATGATTAGAAATCATATTTTTATGATTAAAAAAATTTATTTTAAATTAAATTATCATTTCTTTTTTTAAAGAAACATTCTTCTATGAAAATTACAGAAAATAAAAACATTATTGATTTGAAAACTCACAAATTATCAAATTTGTTTAACAATACTAACAATGAAAAAAAACTTAATAAATTATTATCTTATTTATATTCATTTCCAGGAAAAATAATATTTTCTTTAACAAAAGAAGAATCTTTAAAAAAAATTTTAAAATTTTTAAAAAAGAATAAAATTTACCCACAATATATAAAAAAAATAATTGATATTAATGAAAAAGTTGATTATTTTTATATGATCAAAAAACTCCACAATGGATTTCTAGATAAAAAAAATAATATATTATTCATTTGCACAAAAGATTTATTACCAGTATTAATTAATTGTGAACATATTTCCAATATTAAAAATAATGATTTTTTAAACAAAAGCAGTTTATCTCAACTAATTTTAAATCAACCAATTGTACATATTGAACATGGTATTGGAAGATATAAAGGATTAACTACTATAGAAACTTCCAGTATACAATCTGAATATTTAATTATTTCATATGCAGAAGGAGATAAATTATATGTACCAATTTCATATTTGCATCTTGTTTCACCTTATACTGAAACATCAAAAGAACATGCTCCACTTCATAAATTAGGTGGAGATGATTGGAATAGAGAAAAAAATAAAATTAGTAAAGTTATTTATGATCATGCTGCACAATTATTACATATTTATGCCAAAAGAGCATCTAAAAAAGGTTTTGCATTTAAAAATAATGCAGAAAAATACAATTTCTTTTGCGACAATTGCCCCTTTCAGACAACATCAGATCAAAATGAAGTAATGAAATTTGTATTAAAAGACATGTCTCAACCTATTCCGATGGATCGTTTGATTTGTGGCGACGTAGGTTTTGGAAAAACAGAAATTGCGATGCGTGCCTCTTTTGTAGCTGTATCTAATAATAAACAGGTAGCTATTTTAGTGCCAACTACCTTATTAGCACAACAACATTACAAAAATTTTAAAACACGTTTTTCTAATTGGTCTTTTACTATTAACATATTAACTAGATTTCAAACACAAAAAGAACAAGATTTAATTTTTAAAAATACTAAAAATGGAAAGATTAATATTATAATAGGTACACATAAATTATTATTCAAAAAAATAGAATTGAATAATCTTGGATTATTAATTATTGATGAAGAACATAGATTTGGTGTCAACCATAAAGAAATTATAAAAAAAATATACTCTAATATTGACATTCTTACTTTAACTGCTACACCTATACCTCGCACTTTAAATATGGCTATGATTGGTATAAAAGATTTATCTATCATATCAAAACCTCCAGCTCAAAGATTAGCAATTAAAACTTTTATTCAAGAGTATAATCCTTTATTAATAAGAAAAACAATATTACGTGAAATATCAAGAGGTGGTCAAATTTATTACATATATAATAAAGTACAAAATATCATGAATATAGCTAAAAGATTATCAATATTAATTCCCGAAGCTAATATTAAAGTAGGTCATGGACAAATGAAGAACATTGATTTAAAAAAAGTTATGAATGAATTTTATAACAATAAATTTAATGTCTTAATTTGTACTACAATTATTGAAAGTGGTGTTGATATACCCAGGGCCAATACAATTATTATTGAAAATTCTGATCATTTTGGATTATCTCAGCTTCATCAACTTCGGGGTCGTATTGGCAGATCAAATCATCAAGGATACGCTTTATTTCTTGTTAACAATCTTAACAAGATTACTCCAGATGCAAAAAAAAGATTAGAAGCAATTTCATCAGTTGATAATTTTGGAGGAGGTTTTTCTTTATCTAGTCAAGATCTTGAAATTAGAGGAGTAGGAGAGATATTAGGTAAAGAGCAAAGTGGACATATAAAAAATATGGGTTTTGCTTTATACATGAAATTATTGCAAGATGCTATTAATTTATTAAAAAACGGAAAAGTTTTTTCTATTAATAAATTTTCAAAAAAATCATCAGAAATTGAATTGCATGTTTCTTCTTTATTACCTGAAAAATATATAATAGATATTAATACAAGGCTATTTTTTTACAAAAAGATTTCAGATGCTAAAAACGAGCAACAAATAGAAACAATAAAATATGAACTAATTGATCAATTTGGAAAATTACCTGATTTTTCTAAAAATTTGATTTTAGTTTCTAAAATTCGATTGATATCATATAAAATTGGTATCAAACGTATTAAATCTAACAAAAATACAGGTTTAATAGAATTTAATAATAATAATTCTATAAATATTAAGTATTTATTAAAAATATTTCAGGAAGAACCAAATATCTGGAAAATGGAAAGCCCAACGAGAATAAAATTTACTTTAAATTTTAAAAAAGACTATTTTCGTCTTAAATGGATTGTAAGATTATTAAGAAATTTATATAAAAAATAGTTTAAAATTTTTATTTTATGCAGATTATCTTAATTTTTATTAATGTTTTATCAGACTGTTAATAATTTTATTAAAAAAATTACAGGAATGTATATGAAACAAGTTGTTTATATTGCAAATGAAGAAAGCAAAAACATAGAAGTATGGAATTTAGGTAAGAATGGTGATATGAATTTAATACAAAAAATTGAAACTCATGAGAAAATTCAACCTATCAAGATCTTAAAAAATAAAAATTTACTATATGCTGGAATATTTCCGCAAAATAAAATTTTTACGTATTCTATAGAAGAAAATGGTTTTCTTAAAAAGAAAGATGAAAGTTATATCCCAGGAAAAGCTAATTATCTTTCTTTTAATAAAAATCAGGAATTTTTATTTTGTAGTTCTTATCATTCTAACTTTGTTAGTGTTAGTCCATTAAATCAATATGGAATACCTCAAGATCCAATACAAATTATACACAATATCGACGGTTGTCATGCCGCTAAAATAAATGATAAATATAATATATTATTTGTGATGGCTCTGAAAGAAGACTCTATTTATTTATACTATCTAACAAATTTTGGAATATTAAAAAGTACTGAACAAAAAATCCTACATACTAAAAAAAAATCAGGACCACGTCATATTGTTTTTCATCCTAATCAAAATTTTGTTTATACTGTAAATGAATTAAGTGGGACTATAGATGTATGGCAAATAGTTCAAAAAAATAATATAATACAAATAGAAAATATACAAAACATTAGTGTATTAAACAATCAATTTTCAGATCGTTATTGGTCGTCCGATATCCATCTAACATCGTGCGGTCGTTTTTTATATGTTTCTGATCGATTTTTTAATACTATTTCATTATTTCATGTTGATCAAAACAATAAAATTGTTTTTTTTAAAAGTTACACGACAGAAGAACAACCACGATCATTTCATATAAATTCTAATGATACATACTTAATTGTTGCGGGAGAAAAATCTAATACTTTAATTGTATATAGCATATCTAATAATACGGGCGAATTAACAAAAATCAAAATATACAGTACAGGTCAAAAACCTGTGTGGATACTTATCCATGAATTATATTAAAATTAAATTTATATAAATAATTGAGCATTATTTAAAGCATCTATGATAACATCTGTTAATTTTTTTAATGCACGAGAACTGATGATATAAGGAGGAACAATGTAAATTAATTTTTTAAACGGTCGAATCCAAACACTGTTTTTAACAAAAAATTTTTGCATTGAAAACATATTAACTAAACGAGAACATTCAATCACGCCAATAGCTCCTAATATACGTATATCAATTACATTCGGATGATTAATCAATGGCTGTAAATGTTTAAAAAGCTGTTTTTCAATATTTGATACTTGTATCTTCCATTGATTAGTTTTCAATATTTTTATATTAGCATTAGCAACTGCACATGCTAAGGGGTTAGCCATGTATGTTGGTCCATGCATAAAACAACCTGATTCACTTTTGCTAATAATATCAGCAATATGACGTGACGTTAAAGTAGCGGCTAAAGTTATTGTGCCACCAGTCATTGATTTTCCTAAACACAATATATCTGGTATAACATTAGCATGTTCAAAAGCAAACATTTTTCCAGTTCGACCAAATCCAGTTGCAATTTCATCAAAAATAATTGGGATAGAATAATGATCACATAAATTTCTTATTTTTTTTAAATATGTAGGATGATAAAAATTCATTCCTCCTACACCTTGCACTATAGGTTCTAATATTACTCCTGCTATTTTAAAAGAATTTTCTTCTATTATTTTTTTGAAAGAGACAATATCACTAGTGTTCCAATCTTTATAAAAAGAAGAAACAGGTGCATCTGCAAAAAAATTTTTTGGCAATAAATTTTTATATATTTTATGAAAAGAATTGTCTGGATCTGAAACTGACATTGCAGCAAAAGTATCACCATGATAACCATTGCGAATAGTTAAAAACAATTTTCTTTTTTGACCTAATGAATGCCAATATTGTATTAACATTTTTATTGCCACTTCAATAGCAACTGAACCTGAATCAGAAAGAAAAACACAATCTAATTTTTCTGGTGTTAATAGAATTAATTTTCGACAAAGAGCAATAGCTGAAGGATGTGTAATGCCACCAAACATTACATGAGACATTTTTTTTATTTGTTTTTTTAATGCTTTGTTTAAAATAGGATGATTGTATCCATGTATTGCAGACCACCATGAAGACATGCCATCTATTATATTTTTTCCATTTTTTAACTTTAAATAGAATCCTTTAGCGGATGTAACAGTATAGCAAGGAATAGGATTAACCATAGAAGAATAAGGATGCCAAATGTGATTGTAATCAAAAAATGTATCAGATTGACTCATAATTATTTATATATAAAATATTAGATAATTAATTATAAACGTTTACTAAAATAAAATCATAATTTTTTGGAGATAATATGAAAAAAAAATGGACGCTAGAAACAACACAAATGCTTTTTAAAAAACCATTTTTTGATCTTATGTTTCATGCTCAAAAAGAACATAGAAAACACTTCAATCCTCATGCAATACAAATAAGCACATTGCTTTCAATAAAAACAGGATCATGTCCAGAAGATTGTAAATATTGTCCGCAAAGTGCTAGATATAAAACAGGTTTAAAAAAAGAACCCTTGTTAGAAATAAAAAAAATTCTTAGTGCTGCCAAAAAAGCTAAATCTTCAGGTTCTACTCGATTTTGTATGGGTGCTGCCTGGAAAAACCCAAAAGAAAAAGATATACCTTATTTAGAAAAAATTATTCAAGAAATAAAAAAAATGGGTATGGAAACTTGTATGACTTTAGGTAGTTTAAGCAAATCACAAGCAAAAAAATTATCAAATGCAGGTCTAGATTTTTATAATCATAATTTAGATACATCTGAAAATTTTTATAGAAATATTATTACTACTCGAACATATCAAGAACGACTCAACACATTAAATATAGTTCGCAATGCTGGAATGAAAATTTGTTCTGGAGGCATCTTGGGTTTAGGAGAAAAAATACAAGATCGTATGGAATTATTAATGAATTTATCTAATTTATCTATTCAACCAGAAAGTGTGCCTATTAATATGTTAGTTAAAATTCCAGGAACTCCAATGGAAGACAATGAAGATATAGAATCATTTGATTTTATTCGAGTTATTGCTGCAGCTCGTATCATGATGCCACAATCCTATATCAGACTATCTGCTGGACGTCAAAAGATGAATGATCAAACACAGGCAATGTGTTTTATGGCTGGAGCTAATTCTATTTTTTATGGATGCAAATTACTTACTGCAGACAATCCAGATGAAAAACATGATTTGGAATTATTTCAAAAATTAAATTTATATCCTGAATATAAAAAACAATCTATTTTAACGGAAAAAACATATAATTCTATTACTGAACCAGTAAAAATTAATAAAGATCAATACTATAATGCAGCTATATTATAATATAAAAAAATTGTTTCTTAAGAATTTTAAAATTTACAAATGTTTTATATAAATATTTTATTTTTTAATTAAAATATTGAATAGTTTTTCTAATCAAAACAATTTCATTTTTAATATTAAGAGTAGCTCAATATATATTTTTTATTTGTTTAAACATTCATAATAATTTTTATCGAGTTACTCAATTTGGAGGTATATTTATATATTTTTTTTGAATAATATTTTTAAAAATAAAAGACTAAATGTAAAAATTTTTTCAATAATATTAATTATTATATGAAAAATATTTGATATGATTATCCACTAAAAAAGATCTTATTATGATTAAAAAGTTTTTTGTCACTGGAACTGATACAAATGTAGGAAAAACAATTGCAAGTAGTATTTTATTAAAAAAAGCAGCTGCAGTTGGATATAAAACTGCAGGATATAAACCTATATCCTCTGGAGATGAAAATGAATCATCTAATTTTTTAAACAATGATGGAGTTATTCTTAAAAAAAGTAGTTCTATCATTTTAAGCGATAAAGAAGTAAATCCCATTTCATTTTCTGAAAATGCTCCCCCACATATATTAAGTATATTTAGAAAAAAAAACATTAAAAAAAGTGAGTTATCTTTAGGTTTAAGAAATATTGAAAAAAAAAGTAATTGGATTATAGTAGAAGGTGCTGGTGGATGGTACACACCATTATCTTATAAAGATACTTTTTCTAATTGGGTTAAGCAAGAAAAATTAACTGTGATTATCATTATTGCTATAAAACTAGGATGTATTAATCACGCAATTTTAACAGAAAGAGCTATTATTTCAGAAAAAATAAAATGTGGAGGCTGGATTGCTAATAATATTTCTCCAAAAGACAAATATAACATATATTATATCCAAACTTTGTTAAATTATATTAAATGTCCATTTTTAGGTGTAATTCCATATTTAAATGATAAAAACAAAATAAATTTTAAAAAAGTAAAAATAAAACTACCTAAATAAAAAAATATTAATATACTTTTTATAAGTACTATTTTGGAATTATTAATATAATCAATAACAAAGATGGATATATTTGATATATTTAAATTAAATATAAACAGGATATTTTGAACAAATTTCTAATACTTTCTTCTTAATGTCAATAATATTATTATTATCATTAACATCATCCAATATACTAGACATCCAATTTGATATTTTCAAGGCCTCATTTTCTTTGAATCCTCGTCTAGTAATTGCAGGTGTTCCAATACGTATCCCTGAAGCAATAAAAGCGCTTTTTGAATCATTAGGTATAGTATTTTTATTAACTGTTATATTTGCCTTACTTAAAGCAATATCGGCTTCTTTTCCTGTTATTTTTTTATCAGTTAAATCAATTAAAAATAAATGGTTATAAGTTTTTCCAGATATTATCTTATAACCTTTTTCTAAAAAATTTTTTACCATAATCTGAGAATTTTTTACTATTTGTTTTTGATATGTTTTAAATTTTGATTCTGAAGCCTCTTTAAAAGCAATAGCTTTTCCAGCAATAACATGCATTAGAGGTCCTCCTTGCGCGCCAGGAAAAACCGATAAATTTAATTTTTTGTATAAAATATCACTGCCATTTTTCGCAAGAATCAGTCCACCTCTAGGCCCTGCTAATGTTTTGTGAGTTGTACTTGTAACAACATGTGCATAATTAATTGGATTAGGATAAATTTTTGCTGCTATTAAACCGGCAACATGAGCTATATCAACAACTAAATAAGCATTTACCTTATCTGCAATAGTGCGCATTATTTCCCAATTGCAAATTCCAGAATATGCCGAAAAACCACCGATAATCATTTTAGGTTTATATTTTATAGTTAAGTTGAGTAACTCTTCATAATCAATTTCACCGTTTTTATCTACTCCATATTGAATAAAATTATACATTTTGCCTGAGAAATTTACAGAAGATCCATGTGTTAAATGACCCCCATGTGATAATTTCATACCTAATATTGTATCGCCGGTTTTTAATAGTGCTGTATAAACAGAAAAATTAGCTTGAGAACCAGAATGCGGTTGAACATTTGCATAATCAGCATCGAATAATTTTTTTGCTCGATTAATTGCTAAATCTTCTATAACATCTACATATTGACATCCACCATAATAGCGTTTTCCAGGATAACCTTCTGCATATTTATTAGTTAATTGTGAACCTTGCGCATCCATGACATAACGACTAGCATAATTTTCTGATGCAATTAACTCAATATGATTTTCTTGTCTTTTTTTTTCTTGTTCTATTGCAAACCATATTTCTGGATCATATTTTGAAAAATCTTTTTCATTATTTAACATTTTTTACCTAGATATTAATTTTTTTAAAAATATAAAATAATTTAAAAAAATAAATTTATTTAAAAGTTTTTTGAATTTTTATCATTAGTTGATTTTTTGAAAGAGAATATTCTTTTTCTTTTTTTAAATCTTTGACGAAAAAAAAATTTTTTCGAATCTCATTATCGCCTATTAAAATCATAATTTTTGCTGAAGAATTTATAGCATTTTTTATTTTTTTTTTAAAGTTTTGATTAAAAAAATTGATAAATATTTTTAATTTTGGATATAAATCTCTTATTTCTTCAGATAAATTGATAGCATAGTATTTATTGTTATCTCCTATAAAAATAATATAGATATTAATTTCTTCTGTGATTTCGGTGAAAATATTCAGTTCTTTTGTTAATAAAACTAATCGTTCTATTCCTATTGCGAATCCTGTGGCAAATGTTTTTTGACCTCCCATCTCTTCAAATAAAGAATCATATCTACCTCCTGCACAGATAGTATTTTGTGAACCTAATTTGTTAGTTTTCCATTCAAAAACAGTGCTATTATAATAATCTAAACCTCGTACTAAATTGGAATTGTGCTGATACTTTATTCCATGAATATTCATCATATTACACAAATTTTTTAAATGACTACGTGAAGACGTATCAATATATTCACTTAATAAAGGAGCTTCTTTTAATATTTTTTGAATATTCTCATTTTTAGAATCCAAAATACGTAAAGGATTAGTATATAACCTTTTTTTAGAATCTTTATCTAATAAATGTTCATGCTTTTTAAGAAAAGAAAACAATTCTTTTTTGTATTGAAAACGATCTGTTTTAGAACCAATCGAGTTTATTTCTAATCTTACATATGAATCAATACCAATTCTTTTCCATAAACGATTTGTCAGAATAATAATTTCTAAATCTATATCCTCTCTATCTAATCCAAATACTTCTGCTCCTAATTGATAGAACTGACGATATCTCCCTTTTTGCGGTCTTTCATATCGAAACATAGGACCTAAATACCAAAATTTATTATTTTTTTTATGTAATAAATGATTTTGTATTATAGCTCGTACACAACCTACAGTCCCTTCGGGACGAAGGCTTAAACTATTTCCTTTTCGATCGTTAAAAGAATACATTTCTTTTTCTACTACATCAGTAATATTTCCAATTACTCTTTTAAAAATTTCAGTTTTTTCTAATATAGGCAATCTAATTTCTAAATAACAGTAACTAGTAAGAACTTCTTTTAATATAGTTTCTATATAATTCCATATTTTTAATTCTTCTGGAAGATAATCATGCATTCCTCTAATCGATTTAATTTCTTTGTTCACTATTTTCTCTTGATGTTAAATACAAATTAATTTTAATATACAATTAAGTATTCTTTTTTAAATTATTTAATTTATCTATCTTTTTTATTTTTTCCCGAATTTTAATTTCCATTTTTTCAATTATTTCTTCATTTTTTATTTTTTTTTCTTGACGGATTCCATCTTCATAAAAAGAACTTTTTTTATGATTTCCTGTTAGTCCTAATGTTGCTGTTTTAGCCTCACCTATTCCATTAACAACACAACCGATAATTGAAACGTCTATCGGAGTTGAAACATCTTCTAATTTTTTTTCTAATTGATTTACTGTGTTAATTACATCGAATTCTTGCCGGGAACAAGTAGGACAAGCAATAAAATTAATACCTCTTGATCTTAAACCCAAGACCTTTAAAATATCATAACCTACTTTTATTTCTTCAATAGGATCGGCAGCTAATGAAATTCGTATTGTATCCCCTATACCTTCTAGTAATAATAAAGAAATACCTATAGAAGATTTTACAGTTCCACTTCTTAATCCACCTGCTTCTGTTATTCCAATATGTAAAGGTTGTGTAATTTTTTTTCCTAAAATTCGATATGATTCAATCGCTAAAAATACATCAGATGATTTGACACTAACTTTAAATTGATTAAAGTTTAAAGAATCAAAATATTCAATATGTCGTATGGCTGACTCAACTAAAGCTTCTGGTGTAGGAATTTTATATTTTTTTAATATGTCTTTTTCTAAAGATCCTGCATTTACACCAATTCTAATTGGGATATTTTTATCCTTCGCATAAGTAGTTATTTCTGATATTCTCTTTCGGTTGCCAATATTACCAGGATTAATTCTTAAACAATCTGCTCCATACTCAATGGCTTTTAAAGCTAATCTATAATCAAAATGTATGTCTGCAATTAATGGAATATTTACTTGTTTTTTAATTTCTCTAAATGATTCTGCGGCTTTTAAAGTTGGTATAGAAATACGAACAATGTCGGCACCTGCTTTTTTCAACTCTAAAACTTGATGAATTGTTTCCCAAGTATTTGTAGTACGAGTATTAGTCATTGACTGCACTGAAATAGGCGCATTGTCTCCGATAGGTATTTTACCTATATAAATACGATCCGATTTTCTTCTATAAATGATTTTGCATTTATTCATAATATTTTTTGTATGTAGTGATAGAATTATTCAATTAAATTATTTCTTAATACGATTTATGATGCTACCAGTCAATTGACCACATGCAGCATTGATATCTTGTCCTCTATTTTTTCTAACTGTTACAGTAAATCCTTTTTTTCTAAGAATATCTGCAAAAATTTTAATTCGATGAGTATTACTGCATACAAACGATGAATCTAAAAAAGAATTCCAGGGAATTAGATTAATTTTACTGGGTATATGACTCAATAAAACAGCTAGTTGTTGAGCATTTTTATTGGAATCATTAATTCCGTCGAGCATAACGTATTCTATTGTTACTCCACCATGATTAGCATTTGAATATTTTAAATATTTTAATACAGAATTTAAAATAGAAGAAATATTATATTTTTTATTAATTGGCATAATAAGATTTCTAATAGAATCATTCGGAGCATGTAAAGAAACCGCTAAAGAAACATCAATCATATCTTTCAATTTATTTAATGCTGGAACTATTCCTGAGGTAGATAAAGTAATACGACGTTTTGATAAACCAAAACCATGGTTATCTAAAATTATTTTTAGTGCCGATACAACATTTTTTAAATTTAATAAAGGCTCACCCATACCCATAAAAACTATGTTAGTAACACGATTAGTGATATTTTTTTCTTTTAATATTTTATTGGCTTGCCAAATTTGAGCAATAATTTCAGAAACTTTTAAATTTCTTTTAAAACCTATCTGTCCTGTAGCACAAAATTGACATTTTAAAGAACACCCTACTTGTGATGAAATACAAAGAGTAGCACGTTTTGTTTCTGGTATATAAATAGTTTCTATTTTTTGATCATGAATAGAGGTGATCCACTTTATTGTTCCGTCATAAGAAATCTTTTCTTCTGTAAATTTTGATGCAAATATATAAGATTTTTCATATAATTTTTTTCGCATTTTTATGCTAATATTTAGCATTTTATGAAAATCATTACAATAATGGGTATAAATCCACTTCATAATTTGTTGTGTAATAAAACTTTTTGCGCCTAAAGAAATAAGAAAAATTTTTAAATCTTGAGGACTTAAATCTAATAAATTAACTTTAGTTCTTGAAATATTCAATATATTAATATTCTTTTTCATTTAAAAGCCTAAATTGAATTAGTATAAAATATTTTTTCATTTGAAATTTATCCTTATAAAAATTGTAATAACTCATTATGATTTTATATCATTACCATTTTATATCATTACCAATATAATATATTAATATGATAAATATAAATTTATTAATTTTAATCTTATTTTAATATCTTAGTAGAGATTATTACTATTTAATAAATATTAAAGATATTTAAATTATGATATTATTTTAATAAATTTTTAAGTTGAAGAGGTTTCTATGCATCCAATGTTGAACATTGCTATTCGTGCAATACGGAAAGGGGGGAGTATTATTATTCAAAATTATGATACACATAAATTTATTAAAGAAGATATTGAAAAAAACAAAACATTTATAAAAAATATAATATATAAAACAAATAGAACGATAAGTGAAATTATACATAAATCATATCCTCATCATATAATTTTAAAAAAAAATGAAAATATTTTTTTTAAACAGAATGAAAAAAATACCATTTGGGTTATCAATGAACTAGATGGAAAAAATAATTTTATTAAACGTTTCCCATATTTTTGTATTTCTATTGCTGTTATTGTAAAAAGTCAAATTGAAATTTCTGTAATATACGATCCTATAAAAAATGATTTATTTACAGCTGTAAAAGGACAAGGCTCACAATTGAATGGATACCGAACTAGATGTAGTAAAATTAATAATTTGAATTACACTATGATTGCTGTCAATTTGCCTAATAATTTTTACGATGAAACATTATCTTATTTTGAAATATATAAAAAATTAATTTCATGTGGTATTTCTTTTCGATGTACTGGGTCTAGTGTACTTGATGCGGCTTATGTTGCAGCTGGGAAAATAGATTGTTTATTTGATTTTAATTTAGAACCTAATAATTTTATAGCAGGTAAATTGCAAGCTCGAGAAGCCGGTTGCTTAATTAGTAATTTTACAGGAGGACATGAAAATAATAATTGTCATGCTGGAAATATAACTAGCAGTCCAAAATTTATTAGATTAATTACTGAAAAAATACGTTCATGTTATTTTGTATAATTAAATAATTATAATAAAGTTAGATATGCAAAAAATATTTTATAAAAAATTATCTTATATTTTTATAAATTTTATTTAATTGTCACACACCATTTTTTATTAACAAATACAGCTGACCAACCTGTGAATTTACCTTCTTTTTTAGATGCAATGTAATGTTCTTTTGTTTTTTTATCAAAACACACGATGGTTTTATTTCCATTGTTATCAATTACAGGGCCACTAGATAAATAGTGTATTTTTTCTGGCAATAAATCTTTAAATCGTAACAATTCTTCTACAAGTGGAGATCGAGTTTCACGTGATTTAGGAAAAGTATTGGCAGCAAAAAAAATACCTGAGATCCCCTCTCGTAAAACAAACCATGCATTAGATTCCTTGCATAGCAACTGTGGAAAGGGAATGGGTTCTAATTTTGGTTCAGATATTTCACCATTAGGTAAAATTTTTCTTGTATTTTTACATTCCTTATCTATGCAAATAAAAAATTTACCAAATGGACCTACTTTCAGTAGCATATTGCTATGACATTTTTCACATTTGATATTTTTAGATAAATAAACAGGAGTTTTAAATATACCTTTTTCAATTTTGTACCCACAACAAATTGGATTATTAATACAAATATGTAATTTTATCTTATTATCAATAAAATAACTATCCATAAACATGTTACATTTTTCACATCGATTATTTAATTTGAGAGCTGCTTGTTTTTTATGATCTTCTTCTTCATTAAAATCATTTAATGAAATTAAATTGATCGTTTCTTTACAACGATTCTTAATTTCAGGATTATTGTATCCTAAACAACTAAGAAAAACACCAGTTATAGCATTTTTTATCCCCATTTTTTTATAACAAACAGGACAATTAATTGAAGTTGGCACAATTTTATTTAGCTCCATACCTCCTGCTTCTGGACTTTTTTGAGCCGTTTCTAGTTGCGTAGAGAAATCTCTGAAAAAATCATTCAGTATACTTTTCCAATTAATTTTATTTTCGGCAACTTTATCAAGTTGCTTTTCCATATTAGCCGTAAAATCATAATCAATTAGATTGCTAAAACTTTTTTTTAAACAAATAGTAAGAATTTCTCCCATTTTTTCTGCATAAAATTTGTTTTTTCTAATTTTAACATATCCCTTATCTTGTATTTTTGATGTAATTACAGCATAAGTAGACGGTCTTCCAATACCTTTTTTTTCTAACTCATGTACTAAAGTAGCTTCAGTAAAACGTGGTTGGGGTTTAGTAAATTTTTGACTGGGTAAAATTTTATCTATCCGCAATAGACTTCCTACACTTAGTTCAGGAAATTCAGAAAAAACGTTTTTTTCTTCTTTTAAAACTCTAGACCAACCATTAAATAAAACTATTCTTTCATTTTTTTGTAATTTAAACATATCGACGGCAACTGTTATAGTAATTAATTTATATTTTACCGATATCATTTGAGAAGCTATAAATTGATTCCAAATTAACTCATATAATTTTTTAGCACTTGAACTTAAAGTATCTGATTGTATATTTTTTATTTTAATATCAGAAGGTCGAATAGCCTCATGAGCTTCTTGAGAATATTTTCGATTTGAATATAGATTGGGTTCTTTAGGCAAATAATTATTACCATAATAACTTTTTATGTATGTTCGGGCTTTTTTAATAGCATGTTGACTTAAATAAATAGAATCAGTTCTCATGTAAGTTATATAACCTTCTTCATATAATTTTTGTGCTAAAAACATAGTCTTTTTTACACTAAATCCTAAACGAAGACTAGAAAATTGTTGTAAAGTAGAAGTTATAAATGGAGCTGGCGCTGTTTTATAAAATGTTTTTTCTTCATAATTTTCAACAATACATAATGAATTTTTAATTTTTTCTATAGCTGAATACACTTCAGTTCGATTGATTGGACGAAATACTTTATTATAATAATTTTTTACATCCATGCTAATATTTTTATTATCTTGAGAAAAGAAAGAAATATTCAATTTCCAATATTCTTCTGGAATAAAATTTTTTATGATATTTTCACGATCTGTTATTATACGCACTGCTACAGACTGAACTCGTCCTGCCGATAAACCTCTTGAAATTTTTTTCCATAACAAAGGTGAAATCATATAACCTACGATGCGATCCATAAAACGACGCGCCTGTTGTGCATACACGCGATTCATATTGATATGTCCTGCATTTTTAAAAGCTTTTTTTATTGAATGTTTAGTGATTTCATTAAATACTACACGACTAAATTTAGAAACATCTCCACCAATAACTTCTTTTAAATGCCAAGCTATTGCCTCCCCTTCTCTATCTAAATCTGTAGCAAGATATATATGATCTACTTTATTTGCAATATCTTTTAATTCTGAAATAATTTTTTCTTTACCCGGTAAAACATGATATTCGGCTTTCCAATTTTGATAAGGGTTAATTCCCATTTGTTTTATTAAAACCGTTTTTTCATTTGTTTCAAAAATAATGTTTTTATTAGAATATTTCTTATTTTTATCTTTGTTTTTTGATTTGCTTCTTATTAGATCTCGAACATGTCCGACACTAGATTTAACTATGTATTTATGACCTAAATATTGATTTATAGTTTTTGCTTTTGCTGGGGATTCAACTATAACAAGAGACTTTTGCATATTTTTATCCAGTAAATCATATCTAATTATATTGATTTAAATTATAAAAAAGTAATTAAATTA
The DNA here is from genome assembly GCF_056343165.1 of Buchnera sp. (in: enterobacteria). NCBI lineage: Bacteria > Pseudomonadati > Pseudomonadota > Gammaproteobacteria > Enterobacterales > Erwiniaceae > Buchnera > Buchnera sp. (in: enterobacteria). The sequence continues at coordinate 86,607 of NZ_JBWHTS010000002.1, forward strand.
AGATTAATTGTATTAAAAAATTTTTATTTTTTAAAATTAAAAATAATTTTTATAAAAAAAAAGTTTAACAAAAATTTTACTAATATGATGCTCTATAGAAGAAACAAAACGTTCTAATATTTTCTTTTTATAAACATATTGAATGCTTAATAAAGTATATTCTTCCATTTTAGAGATCAAAATATCGTCACTCGTGCTAATTTGATCTACTAATTTTTTTTCTAAAGCAATTGTTCCAAACCAGTGCTCTCCATTAGAGACATTTTCTATTTCTAAGGATGGTCTCATTTCTTTAATAAAACGCTTAAAAAGTTCATGTGTTGCATTTAACTCCTCACAAAACTTGTTGCGTGTTGATTCAGTGTTATTTCCAAACATGGTTAAAGTTCGTTTATAATCTCCTGCAGTATGAAGTTCAATATCTATATTACATTTTTTTAATAGTTTATTAAAATTTGGCATTTGTCCTACTACCCCAATCGAACCGATTATTGCAAATGGTGCGGAAACAATATGATCTGCAACACATGCCATCATATATCCTCCGCTTGCTGCAATTTTGTCTACAGATACAATTAAACGTATTCCCTTCTGACGCAATCTGTTTAATTGAGAAGCAGCTAACCCATATCCATGAATTACACCTCCAGAGCTTTCTAAACGTAATAAAACCTCGTCATTTTGATTTGCTACTGAAAGTATAGAAGAGATCTCTTCTCGTAATCCGGTCACTTCATTTGCATAAACATCTCCTTTGAAATCTAATACATATAATTTTTTCTTTTGATTTATAAGACGTTTGCTCTTGGATTTTTTTGTTTTATTTTTTTCTTTTTCTTTTTGAAACCATATCTTTTTTTCAAAGTTGTTCATTGTAGATAATAATATTTCATTTTTTATTTTTTTATAATTATCTTGAAGTAAAGTAATTTTTATTTTATTTTGAACACTTTTTTTTCTTTTTACTATTGTATAAAATAAAATCATTATTGTAATACTAATGATAATAAAAGTAATAATTTTTGCTAAAAATAATTCATAATTTACAAGTAAACTCACACGATGAACCTTTTAAAAGTTGGATAAAATATTTTAAAAAAAATAAATGTAGATAAAAAATTTTATCACTCTTTCAAAGAAACCAAATTGGATAATTCATTTACTAATACAGAATTTAACTCAAACCACTGTCCTAATTTTAAATTTTTAGGTAAAATAATATTTCCGTATCGTATTCTAATTAATCGACTTACTTGGCATTGAACTGTTTCCCACATATATCTGATTTCACGATTTTTTCCTTCACATAAGATACCTTTAAACCATTTGTTTTTTTTTGAACACTTATCATTAATAGGTTTTATACTTTTAAATGAAGCATAACCATCTTTAATTTTAACTCCATTTTTTAAAATATTCATTTTATTTTTATTAATTTCTCCAAAAACTCGAATATAGTATTCTCTCTCTATTTGATTTTTGGGATGCATAAGTTTATTAGCTAATTCCCCATTATTTGTAAATAACAATAATCCTCTAGTATTAAGATCTAGTCTCCCGATACTAATCCATCGTTGAATGCTTAAAAATGGCAATTTATCAAATACAGTTGGACGTTTTTTGCAATCATTTCTTGTGCAAATTTCCCCTTCTGGTTTATTATAAACAATTATCTTTGTTTGAAACGGTATTTTCTTTATAGATATATTTTTCCTTTTTATTTTAATTTCTCTAGTATTTTCTTCACTTATACGTTGACCAATTGTTGCTTTTTTCCCATTAATAAATATATACCCAAATTTAATCATTTCTTCAATTTTTCGACGTGAACCATATCCAAAATGAGATAATATTTTTTGTATTTTTTCACTCATCTATTGAACCTTTTATAAATTGATATTGAAAAACAAAAACTATAATATTTTATTATTTTTTTTGATTTTTTCTAGATAGTCCATTGGAATTAAAGTTAATAATATTCCTATCATCAACGGGAAAATAAACCATATTTCATAAAATAAAATGGTATTTTTATAAATATAATTTTCTAAAAATCCAGCAATAACTGGAAAAATTAGAAAAACAGTAGAGGCATAAAATGCACTTACTCTTTTTTGTAAATAAAAATAAGATAAAATACCAAAAATACCTGAAAAATCTCCCAGGTAAAATACAGCTAAAATAGATCTATTAGAAAAATTATTAATATGAGGATTTTCTATAAACCAAGATATCGTAGATAACAATATTCCAGATATTAATGACGGTAAAGCGTTAAAAGTGATAACAGATACATTGCAACATTTTTTTTGACATTCAGCATAAATAATAGCATGGCTAAACAAAGCAAAAAGTAACGCTAAAATTCCTTTCCATTGAAAAAAACATTGTGATTTTAATTCTATCAGTAAAATTGTAATTAATGTAACTAAAGAGATTAAAACTCCTATTTTTTGAATTAAAAACAATTTTTTCTTCAAATATAAAAACGATACTGTTAATACAGCAACAGGCATATTTGAAAATATAATAGAAGCAATAGAAGAATTAACGTAAATACCTCCATATAACATCAATGTAAATGGTATGGAAAAATAAAAAATTGCAATAAAAAATTGAAACCATCTTTGTCCATATGGAAACAAAAGAGGCGTTTTTGTATAATATGCAAGAAAAATTAACAAAGGAGAAGCAACTAAAAAACGTATACCAGTAGCAAAAAATGGAGGAATTGTTTCTGTTGCAATTTTCATTGCAATCCAGGTAGTCCCCCAAGTAAGAGAAACCAAAGAAAATAAAACTATTACTAGTATTTTGTTCATTTAAAAAACTCCAAAAAATAAAAATATAACACATATCATATCTATAAATGAGAGCTATATTTTTTAGTACAGATTTAATCTATAAAATATTTATAAACAAAGTTTTTTAAATTTAAATTGAATTATTTACATCAATATATTATTGTTAAAATTTAAAAAATATAAATATGAAAAAACCTTGCATATCATTAATAATATATTTATTTTCAAAAAATTTTTTCAAGGTAATAAATGCAAAATATTTTAAATAAATTATATGATTCAAAATTTTTAAATAAAGAAGAAAGTTACAAACTATTTAAATTGATTTCTTCCGGCAAAGTCACAGACATACAATTGTCATCTATATTAACGGCCATGCGGATACGAGGTGAATCAGTAGAAGAAATAACAGGAGCAATATACGCATTTTTAGAAAATATGAAATCTTTTCCGAGACCTGATTATATTTTTTCAGATATAGTAGGAACAGGCGGAGATAATAAAAGTACTATTAACATTTCAACTACAAGTGCATTTGTTGCTGCAACATGTGGTTTGAAAATTGTTAAACATTGTAATAAAAAAATTTCTAGTAAGTCAGGCTCTTCTAATCTTTTAGAGAAATTTGATATAAATTTAAGTGCATCTCCGGAAAAATCTCGTCAAACTCTAGATCAATTAAATATTTGTTTTTTATTTGCACCTAAATATCATAATGGTTTTAAGTATGCTAATAATGTTCGAAAAAAATTAAAAACTAAAACTATTTTTAATTTATTAGGACCTTTTCTTAATCCTGCGTTCCCTCCTCTTACCGTTATTGGTGTTTATGATAAAAAATTAATAAAACCTGTAGCTAAAATTTTAAAAAATTTAGAATACCAACGAGGTATAGTTTTAAATAGTCATGAAACTGATGAAGTTACTTTACATGGTACAACATATGTTTGTGAGTTATCAGATGATAATATTGTATCATATGAACTACAACCAGAAAGTTTTGGTTTAAAAACTCATTCTAAAAAGATATTAACAATAGATTCTTTAGAGGAAAATTATTATGTCATCAGTCAAATCATGAAAGGTAAAGGTGATAGATTATATGAAGAACTAATAGCAGTAAATGTAGCGATGTTATTTAAGGTGTTTGGATGGCAAAACTTAAAAGAAAATACCGAATTAGCATTAAATACAATTAGAAGCGGGGATGTTTATAAACACATAAGAAAGGTTTCTAACATGTTAAAAGAAGATCATTATGCAAGAAACAATACTTAATAAAATTATACGAGATAAAATTAGTTGGATTCAATTAAGAAAAGAAAAACAACCTTTAATGTATTTTAAAGATAAAATTAACACACAAACACGTAATTTTTATAATTCTTTAAAAAATAAAAAACCATGTTTTATATTGGAATGCAAAAAAAAATCCCCTACTTTAGGAATTATTAGAAATAATTTTGATTTAGTTGAAATTTCTAGTATTTATAAAAAATATGCTTCTTCTATTTCAGTTCTTACGGATGAAAAATATTTCGATGGTAATTTTGAATTTATTAATATAGTGCGAAAAAATGTCTATCAACCTATTTTATGCAAAGATTTTTTTATTGATTCATACCAAGTATATTTAGCTAGATATTATAATGCAGATGCTATTTTATTAATGTTGTCTGTTTTAAATGACATTCAATATCAAGAATTATCTGAAACAGCAAAAAAATTAAATATGGGCATATTAACTGAAGTAAATAATAAAAAAGAATTAAAACGTGCTCTTGAGCTAGATGCTAATATTATTGGTATTAATAATCGTAATTTACATGATTTGTCAATTGATTTAAATCGCACTCGTATTTTATCTAGTTTAATTAAAAAAAATATTATAATAATAAGCGAATCCGGCATAACAAAATATCGCGAAATAAAAAAACTTAGTAATTTTGTAAATGGTTTTTTAATTGGTACTCACTTAATGTCTAAAAATAATTTAGAAATAGGCATACGTTCTATAATATTTGGTGATAATAAAATTTGCGGATTAACTCGTAATATTGATATACAAAGTGCTGAGAAATTTGGAGCAATTTATGGGGGGCTAATTTTTATAAAAAATTCTCTTCGTTATATTACTAGACAAATAGCAAAGAAAATTATTATAAATAGCAATTTAAGATTTATAGGAGTTTTTCAAAATGAAAATATAAATTTAATTGCTAAAATTTCTGAAGAACTTTCTCTTTATGCAGTGCAATTACATGGCCAGGAAAATCAAGAATATATTAATAAATTGAGAGTAATATTACCTAAAAAAATTAAAATTTGGAAAGCTTTTTCTATTAAATTTAAATTACCAAACCGTAATTGGAATGAAATAAACAAATATTTATTTGACTCTAATTTTGGAGGGAGTAATACATCTTTTAATTGGTCTATTTTGAAAAATCATATTTTAGATGACGTTATTTTAGCCGGAGGAATTAATTTCGATAATTGTATTGTAGCTTCTCAATTAAATTGTTCAGGATTAGATTTAAACTCTGGGGTAGAAATATCACCTGGTATTAAAGATCATAAGAAAATAAAATTAATTTTTCAACGATTAAGATATTATTAAATAATATTAATAAATTATTTTTTATTTAATAAAATACAGGAAATTATCAAATGACTTTAATGAACCCTTACTTTGGTGAATTTGGTGGTATGTACGTCCCACAAATATTGATGCCAGCTTTGCTTGAGTTAGAAAAAACATTTGTTGATGTACAAAAAGATACTAATTTTCAAAAAAAATTTTATAATTTATTGAAAAATTATGCTGGAAGACCTACTCCATTAACTTTATGTAGTAATTTAACCCAAGGCACAAAAACACGCATTTATCTTAAAAGAGAAGATTTATTGCATGGTGGAGCACATAAAACCAATCAAGTTTTAGGGCAAGCGATGTTGGCAATTAGAATGAAAAAAAAAGAAATTATTGCCGAAACAGGTGCCGGTCAACACGGTGTAGCTGCTGCAATTGCTTGTGCGTTATTAAATTTAAAATGCAGAATTTATATGGGTATTAAAGATATTAAAAGACAAGAAACTAATGTATTTCGTATGAAGTTACTGGGTGCAGAAGTTATATCAGTAAAAAATGGTTCTGGAACATTAAAAGATGCGTGTAATGAAGCTTTACGCGATTGGTCTGGTAGTTATAAAACATCTCATTATATGATTGGTACTGCTGCTGGACCACACCCATACCCTACCATTGTTCGTGAATTTCAAAAAATGATTGGGGAAGAAACAAGAAAACAAATTCTAGAAAAAGAAAAAAAATTACCAGATTCAATTATTGCATGTGTTGGAGGGGGATCTAACGCTATTGGAATATTCTCAGACTTTATTCATGATAAAGTTAATTTAATTGGAGTAGAACCAGCTGGTTCGGGTATACATACAGGAAAACACGGAGCGCCATTAAAACATGGTCGAACTGGTATTTACTTTGGCATGAAATCTTATTTGATGCAAAATAAAGAAGGTCAAATTCAAGAATCTTGGTCGATTTCAGCAGGATTAGATTTTCCATCCGTTGGTCCTGAGCATTCCTGGCTAAATAGTATTAATCGTGCTCAATATGTTTCTATTACTGACAAAGAAGCGATAAATGCATTCCAGACTTTATGTAAAAAAGAAGGTATTATACCTGCTTTAGAATCTTCACATGCATTAGCATATGCTTTAAAATTAATGAATACCAGTCCTAAAAAAAAACAAACTTTAATTATTAATCTTTCTGGTCGTGGTGACAAAGATATTTTTACAATACATGATTTTTTAAAAGAGGAAAAATATAATGAGTCGATATCAGAAAATGTTTAAACAATTATCGTTAAGAAAAGAAGGATGTTTTATACCTTTTATAGTCCTAGGAGATCCTTCTTTAGAAATTTCAATAAAAATTCTTGAAAATTTAATTTATAATGGAGCAGATGCTTTGGAGATTGGAATTCCATTTTCAGATCCATTAGCTGATGGACCAATTATTCAGAAAGCAAACTTGCGTGCTTTATCTAAAAAAAATACTTTTTTTGAATATTTTCAAGTATTAAAAAAAATACGTAAAAAAAATAAAAATTTACCTATAGGAATTTTGATATACGCCAATCTTGTATATAATCAAGGTATTGATAACTTTTATTCACAATGTTTTAATTCGGGATTAGATTCTGTTTTGATAGCAGATATTCCTCTCGAAGAATCAAAAATTTTTTATAAAACTGCTAAAAAATATCAAATTAGTTCTATTTTTATGTGTCCTCCAGATGCAGATGATCATTTTCTACATCAAATTTCTTTATATGCACAAGAATTTATTTATGTATTGTCTCGTTCTGGAGTAACAGGAATTAAAAACAAAAATTTATCATTACCTGAACAGTTTATAAAAAGAATTAAAAAATATAATAAACTTCCTTTGTTACAAGGTTTTGGAATTTCAAATTCCGAACAAGTTAAAAAAGCTATATCATCTGGTTTATCTGGAATAATATGTGGTTCAGCAATTATAAATATTATTGAAAAATATATAAATGAAGAGGATAAAATGATCAAAAAAATAAAAAAATTTAGCAATTTATTAAAAATTTCTAGTAAAATAAAATAATATTTTTGATTAGAATAAATAACTATTTATATATTAAAAAATATGCTAGTTTTAAAAAATATGTATAATCTTTGCATTACATAAAGTATTTATAAGGAATGTACATATGCCCATTACAGCAAGAAAATTATATCATGATACTTGTAATTTTTTTTGTAAACAAATAGGAGCTATTTTTTTTATATCTGTATTTGTTACTTTTTTTAATGTATTAATAGATATGTTGATTAAACCGGATATATATATTATCTCTATCTTAGAAAACAACAAAATTATTAATTCTGGTTCGCTTGCAGACATAATTAATAATATGGATTTAGTAGAAAAACGTGAACTGTTAAAATACTCGGTTTTAAAAATCATTGAATCACTAATGAGCAAAACTATATTATCAGGGAGTGTGATAGTTTTAATTTCTGTTTTATCTAAAAATAAAAAGGAATCAATTATCTCTTCAATATCTTCTTTATTTGCTTTTATACCAAGTTTGTTTATATTAAATTTTTTAACTGCTTTTATTATCCAAATAGGTTTTATTTTTTTAATTATACCAGGAATATTATTATCAATAATATTATCATTATCACCTATTATTTTTTCTTTTAAAAAACACGGATTAATAGATTCTATACGTCTTAGCATGTATATTTCTTGTAAATATATAAAAATAATAGGACCCGTTGTTTTATTATGGATGTGCAGTAAATTTATTTTAACGATATTAACAAATTATATTTATTTTATTAATAAAAATTTTTTGTTTTTAATATCTAATATTAGTATCAATATATTATTTTCTATTTTAATTATATACTTGTTTCGATTTTATATGATTTTCTTACGTTCTTAAAAATTTAAAGATTATCCAGGTTCATATTATGAAACAAATATTAAACATATTACCCATGCTTATTTTCTTCATATTTTATAAGTTTTATGATATTTTTATAGCCTCTGGTTCTTTAATTGTAATATCAGGATTAATATGTATTCTTCATTGGATTTTTTATCATGAAATAGATAAAATAAGTTTATTTAGTTTTTTAGTAATTTCTTTTTTTGGTTCTCTTACAATATTTTTTCATGATAGTCAATTTATTAAATGGAAAATTACAATCATTTATATAATTTTTTCTATTATTTTATTGGTTAGTCAATTTTTTACAAAAAAACCAATAATACAAAAAATTTTTGAAAAAGATATAAATATACCTAGTATTTATTGGCGTAAAATAAATTTTTTCTGGTCTTTATTTTTTTTATTTTGTGGTATTTTAAACATTTATATAGCACTTTTTTTTTCAGAAACAACATGGGTTAATTTTAAGGTTTTTGGTTTTACATCCCTAACGTTTTTATCAATTTTAATAACTAGTATTTACATAAATTGTAAAATTTTAAAGAATAAATAATTTTTTATAAAATAATAGAGTGAAATTTTTAATAATGTCAGAAAAAAATAAATTACCAAAGGGAACAATAGTTCTAAAAACATTGTCAATGCCCTCAGATACAAACGTTAATGGTGATATTTTTGGTGGATGGATTATGTCTCAAATGGATATGGGCGGAGCAATATTAGCAAAAGAAATTTCAGGAGGAAAAGTTGCAACTGTACGAGTTGATGGGATTAATTTTCTCAAATCTGTGTCAGTAGGTGATATCGTGAATTGCTATGCTCATTGTATTAAAATTGGAAAAAGTTCTATTAAAATTAATATAGAAATATGGATTAAAAAAATATACTCTAAACCATTAGGTCAGTATTATTGTGCAGCAGAAGCAGAGTTTGTTTATGTAGCTATTGATGAAACAGGAAAATCTCGTCAATTACTACCCATGAGTATTATTTAAGAAAAAAATTTATAAAAAAATATATATTTGTTAAATTTTTTAAATTGATTTAAGAATTTTCTTGAAGAATTTTATTTAAAATATTACGTTCAACACTCAACAAAACTAATTGTATTATATTTTTAAAATGACTGTTTCTAAAGTGTTGAACAAAATATTTTTATATATTTTTTTAAACTTTACATTAAAAATAATTTTTAAAATTTTAGCGAATAAATTTTAATATCTATTAAATATTTTACTAATTTAAATGTCGAATATAATGTATTTTTCAAAAATCGGAAAATATTTAATTAAATATAAGACCTTTTGACAAAATCATGAATAGGACCTTCAATGGATGGATATTTTCTATAATTTAATCAAATGTCTAGTTTTTTTAATATACTGCTTATTAATTGCTAATATTACCTTTCGTATTCTAATTAAACGTCGCAATATACCCTCTTCTATGTCTTGGCTTTTAACAATCTACATTGTTCCATTAATTGGAATTTCTATTTGGTTTTTTTTTGGCGAATTATATTTAGGTAAAAGACAAAAAAAAATTGCAAATAGAATATGGTCTATTTCTAATAAATGGCTTAATGAATTAAAATCTCACAAATACATTTTTCAAGTTCAAAACAGTGAAGTAGCTAATTCGATATTTCAATTATGTAAAAATAGACAAGGTATATCTGGAATAAAAAGTAATAAACTGAAACTTTTAACTAATACGAAAAAAATTATGCAAATTTTAATACGTGATATTTATTTAGCACGTAAAAACATTGAAATGGTTTTTTACATTTGGAAACCTGGGGGTATAGCAGACGATGTAGCAATTGCTCTTATTGATTCTGCAAAACGTGGAATACATTGTAGATTAATGCTTGATTCAGCAGGAAGTATTGAATTTTTTCAAAGTCCTTGGGTTAAAATAATGAGAAAGTCTGGAATCCAAGTAGTAGAAGCCTTAAAATTGAATTTATTACGAATTTTTTTAAGACGTATCGATGTAAGACAACATAGAAAAATTATATTAATTGATAATTATATTTCATATGCGGGTAGTATGAATTTAGTAGATCCTTATTTATTTAAAAAATCTTCGGAAATTAATCAATGGGTTGATTTAATGACAAGAATAGAAGGACCTGTAGCTACAACAATAGGAATGATTTATTCCTGTGATTGGGAAATTGAAACAGGTTTAAAAATTTTGCCTCAACTACCAAATAAAGAAATGTTAGAAGATAAATATAATAAAAATTCCAGTATACAAGTAATCGCATCTGGTCCAGGTTTTCCCGAAAACATGATTCATCAAGCATTATTAACAGTTATCTATTCAGCTAAACATGAATTAATTATGACTACTCCTTATTTGGTTCCTAGCGAAGATTTACTTCAAGCTATTTGTACTGCAGCTCAAAGGGGAGTTGAAGTTAGTATTATTATACCCTTATATCATGATTCTATCTTAGTAAAGTGGGCAAGTAGAGCATTTTTTAGTGAATTATTAGAAGCAGGTGTGAAAATTTACCAATTTCAAAAAGGACTTTTGCATAGTAAAAGTATATTAGTGGATCAGCAATTAAGTTTAATTGGAACAGTGAATTTAGACATGAGAAGTCTTTGGTTAAATTTTGAAATAACTTTAGTTATTGATGATAGTGATTTTGGACAAAATTTATTTTGCGTCCAAAATGAATATATTTCTAATTCTCAATTAATAGATAAAAAAGTTTGGTCCATGCGTGCATATTGGACAAGAATTCTTGAAAAAATATTTTATTTTTTAAGTCCATTATTATAAAAATTATAATTGCTTAATATTATTAATAGATAATTGACTCTATCCCATAAATAGAATATTTTATTATAATAAATATATATCATAGAATTATTGTATTGAAACTGTAATAAAATCATACTATATGTTCATGTAAAAATTTAAAATATTGATTAACTTATACATATTGTAAAATTATAAAAATAAAAGTTTTTAAAATATATCTTTTAAAATAATTACTATAATACATAACATTTCAACAAAAAAATTTTATTTTTACAAAAAACGATCTTTTGTGTAGAAATTATTTATTTCTCATTTTTATCTTGATTGTCAAGAAAAAATATTTTTATTTTCAAATAATATGATAAAAAAATACTAACAAATTATAAAATAATAAAAATTCTGAAAATACTCGTACATTTCATTTACATTCACGAAAATTTTATTTTGGAAATCTAGAAGAAATATTACAAAAATTTAAAGTAAATTATTAATGATCAAAAATAAAAAAATCCGAGAAAAAATTTAAAAGAATAATAAAATTAAAAAATATAGAGAAATGTTAATAGCTGATAGTATTAATCTAAATGAATTAGCAATCAAAAATAATTTTATCAAATTAATAGAAAACAGAAAAGATCCTTAAAACCAGAAAAATATAAATATATTAACAAGAATGGAGATTTCAAAAAATGGACTGGTCAAAGAGTAAAATTCATCATTAATTAACAACTCTGTTTTACATAACAAAAAATATTAGAGGATTTTTTATTATAATTTTATCAGGGGGTCATCAAAAAACCCCTATTATTTAAATAATTAAGTATTTATAAAAAATAAACACTTCTTTTAGATTAAAACAAAAAACTATATTTATTAAGATAATAAATGACCCATTTTTTCAGCTTTAGTTTTTAAATAATTAGCATTTTTAGGGTTTTTTTCTACAATAAGAGGGACTCGCTCTACAATATTTACCCCTGCGTTGATAAGCATCTTAACTTTAAATGGGTTGTTTGTTAACAAGCGAACTTTTTTAATATTTAATATATTAAAAATATCAGCACATAATGAAAAATCTCTTTCGTCTGCAGAAAATCCAAGTTTTTGATTAGCTTGAACAGTATCTAATCCTTTATCTTGTAAAGCATACGCTCTTATTTTATTAAGAAGACCAATATTTCTTCCTTCTTGACGGTGATAAACTAATACACCACTTCCTTCATGAGAAATTTTTTGCATAGACATTTCTAGCTGACTCCCACAATCACATCGTAAACTAAATAAAGCGTCTCCTGTTAGACATTCTGAATGCACTCTTGATAAAGTTGGAATATTTTTTTTTATATCACCATATACTAAAGCTATATGATTTTTCCCGCTTTTTTTTTCTTCAAAACCAAATATGAAAAAACTCCCCCAAGGAGTAGGTAATATTGCTTTTTCTATTAGTTGCATAAATTTTCCTAATTAAGAATTAAATAAATATTTTATAACCTTTTAATATTTTTTGTTTTTAATTTACTGCATAGATTTAATTATTAAATCTAATTTTTTAATTGGATTTTTTGACATAGTAATAGAACGCCCTATTACTATATAATCTATTTTGAATTCTTTGGCTTCTTTAGGAGTAATAATGTTATTTTGATCATATAGTAAATCTTGAGAAATTCTAATGCCTGGGGTAATGATTTTATATCTATTTCCAAATAAAAACTTAATTTTTCTTGCTTCTTTTCCTGGACATACAATACCATCTAAACCACAATCATTAGATAACTTTGATAACTTTAAAATATAGTCTGTTAATGAAATTTGAATTCCAATTTCTTGTAACTCTTCTTCTTTTAAACTAGTTAATGCTGTAACGGCTATTAACAGAGGAGCTTTTTTAAAAGATTTTAATGCTTTTTTTGCAGAGAGAAGCATTTTTTTGCCACCAGCAGCATGAACACTTAACATCCAGATTCCTAAATCTGCAGCTGCTTTAGTAGCGTTAAAAACAGTATTAGGGATATCATGAAATTTTAAATCGAGAAATATGTTAAATCCTAGTTTATGTAATTCTTTTATGAATTCTGAACCTAAAATTGTAAACATTTCTTTTCCAATTTTTAAGTAATAAATTGATGGATTAAGAAGGTCTACTAACTTCATAGCTGATTTTTTATTGCAAAAGTCTAATGCAATAATAATTTTTGGTGTTTTAAAAAAATTAGGATTTAACACTATACAACCCCTAGTATAAATAACGCGTATTGATAAAAAATATTATTTCCTATATTTTTTTATATAGAATATGCTAGTTATATGATGTATATAAATTTTAATTTTAAAATACGATTAACACTGTTATTTCTTAACAGATAAATTGGATTGAAAACTAGCATGATATGATGAACGCACAAAAGGACCACAAAAAGCATTAGTAAAACCAATAGATAAAGCTTCTTTTTTTATATTTTCAAATTCTGAAAGAGGTATATAACGTTTTACGGGTAAATGACGAATACTAGGTTGAAGATATTGACCTACTGTTAATAAAGTAACACCACTTGAATAAAGATCTTTCATTACTTGAGTAATTTCAATATCTTTTTCACCGATACCTAACATTAAACCTGATTTTGTTGGTATGTTGCAATATTTTTTTTTAAATGATTCTAATAATAACAAAGATTTTTTATAATTTGCTCCAGGACGAATTTTTTTATACATTCTAGGAACGTTTTCTATGTTGTGATTGAAAATATCAGGTAACGCATTATTAAAAATATTTAAAATTAATTCTATTCTACCTCTAAAATCAGGAACTAATATTTCAATTTTTACTTTGTTTTTTTTTCGAATAGCTTTAATACAATTAACAAAATGTTGAGCACCACCGTCATATAAATCATCACGAACAACAGATGTGATTACTACATAATTAATACCCATATCAAAAATAGTATTAGATAATTTTTGAGGTTCTGTCATATTAATAGGATCAGGTTTTCCATGAAAAACTGCACAAAAAGGACAGTTTCTTGTGCATATAGAACCTAAAATCATAAATGTTGCAGTTCCATTGTTAAAACATTCTGATAAATTTGGACAGTGAGCTTCTTCACAAACAGAGTATAGATTATTTTTGCGTAAAGCATTTTTCATTTGATATATACGAGATGTATCGACAGGTGTTTTAATTTTTATCCAATTAGGTTTTTTTAATTTTTTTATGACATTAGAATTTTTTTTCACAGTAATAACACTTATTTTTTTTAATGTTTTATTTTTTAATAAAACATCTTTATTTTTTTTCATAAAATTTACTTTCTCGATTATAAGTATTAAAACATATACTATATATCAAATTGAAAATAAATACTTTAGTAAAATTTTAAGATATAATATTGTGTTTTGAATAAATTAAAATTATTCAATCAATTTTTTATTTCAATCACTTTTGATTATTATAGATTGAAAAAGTTTAGATAATTTTTTAATTAAAATAATTCGAACATCCTTTAATTTAATATTCGAATTAAAATCTTTTATTTGTGTCATTTTTATATTTATATCCCCACAAGGATTGATATAATCAAATGGTTTTAAATTCATATTAACATTAAGTGCTAAACCATGTAGAGTCGAACCTTTTTTTATTCTTAATCCTAAAGAACATATTTTTTTTTCATTTACATATACACCTGGTGTTTTTTCTTTAGTATATGCTTGAAGAGAAAAAGTATTTAAAGTTTCTATTACTGATTTATGCATTATATCTATTAATTCACGAATACTAATTTTTCTGATTTTTAAATTTATTAAAAAATACAATATTTGTTGTCCAGGTCCATGATATGTAATTTGACCACCTCTATCAGTTTTTACTACCGGAATATTGTTAAGAAACATTCCATGTTTTTTTTCTTTTAGTTGTCCTTGTGTAAAAATAGGATAATGTTCCACAAACCAAATTTCATCAAATGTATATAAATCACGTAATTTTGTGAAATTATTCATTTTGTTAACAGTCGTTAACCAGTGTTCTATTCCTAAATTACGAAAAAAAATTATATTCTTTTGCAAAATTATCCATAATAATGTAAATTTTTTAAAGAGATTAATATAATAGCCCAGGGAACATAGTTTTTATACCGGTACTAATGAATTCTATTCCCAGAGACATTAGTAATAAACCCATAATACGAGTAATGATGTTAATCCCTGTTTTTCCTAAAATTCGTACTACACAGGGAGAAGCTTCAAAACACAACCAACATATAAATGAAAACAAAAAAATTATTAAACTACATCCAAATAAGTTTATCCAACTTGGATAATAAGTACTCCAAACAATAGTAGAACTAATTGCTCCAGGTCCTGCAATTAAAGGCATGGCTAAAGGAACAACGCTAATATTATCAAGTTTTTTTTCTTCTTTCTTGTCTTCGTTGATTTTGATTTTTTTTATAAATTTACCACTGATCATAGAGAAAGCTATACTAATAATTAGCATGCCACCAGCAATACGAAAAGAATTAATAGATATTCCAAAAAGATCTAAAATATTAGAACCAAGAAATAATGATATTAATAAAATTAATGATGCTGAGAAGTTAGCTACTAAATTAGTCTTTCTTCTTTCTGAAAAAGACTGATTATTTGTCATAGTCGTAAAGATAGGAATCATTCCAATTGGATTCACCAAAGCACATAAACCTATAAAGAATTTTATATATATAGATAAATCAAAAATTGAAATATTCATATTATACTCCTAATTTATATTGAATTTTTATAACTTTTTAAAAATGTTTTTACTATTATTAAAACAACATTGTATTTTTTATACAACATATAAAATATTTAATTTTTTATTTATTTTAATTTTGAAAATTCAGGTTTGGCAATGATACTACGTGTTTCTAATCGAATTTCCGATAAGCTTACTTGAATCACATCAGTTATTTTGTAATGCACGGTGTTATTGATAAATACCTTTCCGATTTCTTGGTTAAAATTCAACTCTTCTCTAATAGGATGTATAAATGGTCCAGGAATAAAAACATTAGCACCATTTTCTATTAATCGAGCTCTTATACCATTTCTAGAAATATCTGTTATTTCAGCATTAAATTTTTGATTTCGATATTTTTTTTGCTTTAATAATATAGTATAAAGCCAATCTGAAATATCTCTTTCAGCCATTCGATTGCGTCGTCTTTGTTCGCTTATTTTTAATTTAATATCTTCGCTAGGTTTAATTAATTGTTCTTTTTTAATAATATATTTTAACAAACGATGATTAATCATATCACTATATTTACGAATAGGAGAAGTCCAAGTTGCATATTCTGAAAAACCAAGTGCAAAATGAGGGCTGGGTGTAATACTAAAATCTCCGAAAGATTGAAAGCGACGAATACGACTATCAATATAATTATTTGATAATATATTCAAAACACGTCTAAGATTACAAAAACCTTTTAAAGTAGTTATTTCATCAACAGTAAATTTTAAATTATGACTTCTTAAGAAAGAAACTGCGTTTTCAGCATTAATAGGATCAAAACCAGAATGCACATTATATATACCAAAACCAAGATTTTTAGATAAAAAATTAGCAGCAGATATATTTGCGATTATCATACATTCTTCAATAATTTTATGAGCAATACGTCTTTTTTCAATTAAAACATCTATAATATTTCCATTTTCAGATAAATGAAATCGATATTCTATAGTATCTTTAAAGAGTACTGCATTTATTTTACGCCATTTTATACGTAATAAACACAAACGATGTAAAATTAATATTTGTTCTTCAATAGATTTTTTTGGTGGAACCCAGTCGCCGGATTTTTCAATCCAATCTGAAACATGATCATAAGATAGTTTTGATTTTGATTTTATCCATGCTAGAAAAAAATCGACTTTATCAGAGATGCGACCATCATTTAAAATAGTAATATGACAGGCTAGTACAGGCCGACGTTTATTAGGATTTAATGAACATATATCTTCTGATAACTTTCTTGGCAGCATAGGAATATTAAAACCGGGTAAATAATTTGTAAACGCTCTTTTAGATGCTATACAATCTAATTTACTACCATGTTTTATAT
Source organism: Buchnera sp. (in: enterobacteria) (assembly GCF_056343165.1). Classification (NCBI taxonomy): domain Bacteria; kingdom Pseudomonadati; phylum Pseudomonadota; class Gammaproteobacteria; order Enterobacterales; family Erwiniaceae; genus Buchnera; species Buchnera sp. (in: enterobacteria). The sequence goes on from NZ_JBWHTS010000002.1 coordinate 103,824, forward strand.
AAGCTGTTGGATCAGCAATAGCGACAATTAAAGAAATTTCACCGTTAATATTATCATTAACGAAAATAGCATCATCAATGTCTTTCGTATTTATATTATCTATGGTTATAAAATCTAATTTCGTTAAATCTCTTCTATTATAATGTTCTTTTAATATAAGATCATCTGGTTCTGTTAACGGTTCTTTTCTATCAAGATTGTGTCGTGCAAGAGTAACCCACCACGGTATTAACGGATCATCTTCTTGTGCAATTTTTTCAATTAATTCAGCATAAAAAATATGATCTCCCTTGAGTTTATGTTTTGTTAGTTTAGCAACAGCCCAATCTCCATTTTGAAAAGTATTCGCACAATTTTTATTGGGCTGACATATTATAAGATCCTTTGCAAACGAATAATCTGGTGTGATAAATAATCTATTATCTCTTTTTTCTATTTTTCCAACAAATCGATTTAAAAAAGGTTCAATTAATTTTTCAGGTTCAACGATTTCTCTATCTTTTTCTACTTTTAATAAAGCAATTATTTTATCTCCATGCATAACTTTTTTCATATTTTTAGGAGGTATAAAATAACTTTTTTGTATATCAATTTCTAAAAATCCAAATCCTCTTTCAGTACTTTTTACTATGCCTTCTACGCGTGGTGTTTTAGCATGTAGATTTTTTTTTAACTGTGTAAGTAAAGGATTGTTTTGGAACATAATCATGCAACCTAATTGTCATAGTAAAAAATTAATAATTTTATAAATTTAAAAGTTAATTTAAAAATATAATTCATTTACAAAATATCATAGATAGTTTTTTTTTAAAAAGATTTATTACAATAAATTATTTTCATTAAAAAATATATTTTTACATTTAAAAAAATTTATAAATTTTAAAAAAATATTATAATGTACTATTCATGCTATTTATATTCATACTACTTATATTTAAACCATTATCAACATAAATAACTGTACCAGTAATACCTAAAGATAACTCAGATAATAAAAAAGACGCCACATTACCTATATTTTTGCTAGTGATAGAATCTTTTAAAAAAGAAGATGCATGAGAATCACTTCGTATCTTGTTAAAATTTTTAATTTTATAAGAAGAAGCAGTTTTAATAGGACCAGATGAAATTGCATTGACTCGAATATTTTCCTTTCCCAATGAATAAGCCATATAACGAACGTTTGCTTCCAATGAAGCTTTAGCTAAACCCATAACATTATAATTTGGTATTACGCGTTGTGCACCCAAATAAGATAAAGTTAATAAAGAAGAAGAATTATTTAACATTTTTCTACATTCTTTAATTAATCCTAAAAAACTATAGGAACTGATTTCATGAGAAATATTAAATCCTTCTCTGGTAATATTGTTAATAAAATCTCCGTTTAAATATTCTTTTGGACAATAGCCAATAGCATGCACTAATCCATCAAATTTTTTCCATATTTGACTTAAATCTATAAATAATTTCTTAATGTTTTTATCATTAGAAACATCACAGGACAAGACGATAGAAGATTTCATTGATTCTACTAAAATCTTTATTTTTTTACTTATTTTATCATTTTGACATACAAAACCTAATTCTGCTTTCTGATTATATAAAGATTTTGCTATACCAAAAGAAATTGACCTCGCACTAGAGATTCCAACAATTAAAATTTTTTTGCCTTTCAAAAGTCCCATTTCTATATCTCATAAATACAAATCTTGTTGTTAACATAATTTTTATATTAATCATTTTTTAAAGAATAATTTTATATTAAATCGTAAATCATAATTGTTTTCATTAAATAATGAGATGCTTGAATTGCCGGATGTTTTTTTTTATGTATGTGCAAAAAGATTTTTTTGTCATAGTATTTATTATATTTATTGCTTCCTTCTTATTTTTAGAAAATATTTTTAACAATGCATTAAGACCATTGACATATGATACAATAGTAGCATATCTCATTATATCTTTGTTTTTTATAGTATTTAATTTTTTTTGTAAAAAACTAATGTAAGCAGTGCCAATATTGATATTTTTTTGTGGATTATATAAGTCTTCAATAGAAGGTTGACCTTTTTTTCCATATAAACGATATACTTCTACTCCAGCAGCAGAAGGTTTGATTTGCATTAAACCTATGGCATTTGATTTGCTTTTAGCATAAGGATCACCGGCAGATTCTACATAAATTATAGACTTAATTAATTTTTCATCGACTTTATACTGATTTGAAGCAATACGAATAATATTATTCCATTTTTTTAGAGTATTTTCGATGCTGTTTTTATTAAAAAAATAATTAATTTTTAAATTCTGTTTTATGTTTAAAAACTGATTGCATCCAGTTAATAACAAAATAGATATAATTAAAATACCTAATGTCATAGAAAAGAATCTCCTAAAAATTTTTAATATATTAATTAATTTATGTATGATTTTATTATAATTTGAAAATTATAATAAAAAAGATAATTCATATTATGAAATCTTTATTTATTTTATTTCATTAATTATTTCAATTGCTCCACCAATATAGTTGAAAGGAGTCATATTTTTTAAACGTTTTTTTTCTTTTTCTGGGATGTCTAAGTTAGAAATAAATTCATGTATAATGTTTTTATTTATCTTTTTCCCTCGAGTTAATTTTTTTAATTTTTCATATGCATTTTTAATTCCATAACGACGCATAACAGTTTGAATAGGTTCAGATAAAACTGACCAATTTTTATCTAGATTTTTTAATAATTGCGATTCATTAATTTCTAATTTATCAATTCCTGACAATACAGCATGATATGCAATTATTGAATAAGAAATAGCTACACCTAAATTACGTAATACTGTAGAATCACTTAAATCACGCTGCCATCTAGAAATAGGTAATTTTGTTATCATATGATTCATTAAAGAATTAGATAATCCTAAATTACCCTCAGAATTTTCAAAATCAATCGGGTTAATTTTATGCGGCATTATTGAAGAACCAATTTCACAATCTATTGATTTTTGTTTAAAATAGTTAAGTGAAATATAGCCCCAAATATCTCGATTAAAATTAATTAATATAGTATTGAAAAGGGACATACAACCAAAAAATTCTGCAATATAATCATGTGGTTCAATTTGTGTAGTATATGGATTCCAATCAATACCAAATGACAATACAAAATCTTTGCTAATTTTATGCCAATTAATATCGGGATACGCTGCTAAATGTGCATTATAGTTACCAGTAGTTCCATTAATCTTACCTAATATTTCTATTTTTTTGAGAATAGTTCTCTGACGTTTCATTCGATAATAAAAATTAGCAATTTCTTTCCCCATAGTTGATGGAGTAGCTGGCTGTCCATGAGTCAGGGATAATAAAGGACTGTTCTGATATTTAAAAACCATTTTTTTTAAAGAATTTGTGATCTTAAACCAAAGAGGTAAAATTATTTGATCACGAGAATCTTTAATCATCAACGCATATGCTATATTATTAATATCTTCTGAAGTGCAGCCAAAATGTACAAACTCTGAAATTGATAAAAGATTCTTAGATTGAGAAATTTTTCTTTTTAAAAAATATTCTAACGCTTTTACATCATGCTTAGTTTCTTGTTCGATTTTTTTAATAAGAACTGCATCTTGTTCATTAAAATCTTCAAAAATATTATCAAGAAATAATATTTCTTCATTTTTAATTTCATTAATTCCTAATTTTTGAGACATACTAATTATCTTTTTTAACCATTGAATTTCGATTTTAAGACGATATTTTAAAAAACCAAATTCGCTAAAAATGTCTCTTAATAATGCTGTCGAAGTACTATATCTACCATCAATAGGAGAAATTGCTGTTAATGAATTTAATTTCATATCTTATATCCTAATTTTAAATAATTTTAAAAATAATTAAGAAAGATTTGTGAAATTATATAATATTTTTTTTGCTTTTTTCACAATGAAATACCTAAAATACATTAACTGTAGTTGATTTCCACCATATTGTTTCCACAAAAATATCGCGCGAATACCTGAAAATAACAAACAACGTATTTTTTCTTGTATTTGAAAATCTTCTAAAAAATTTTTTACTCCCTTAACTAAAATACGAGAACCTAATGAACTAATTATTTCAAGATATAGTTTTGCTATTTTACTAGTTAGATTTTTTGTATTACAATTTAAATAATATTCATTGGATATAAATGATATTTTATTTTTTAAGGAATACATGGCACTACGGTTTTTTTTTAATTTTTTTTCAATAATTATCATGTTGAAAATGTACTTAATTAATTCGATATAGGAATAAGAAAAACTAGAAAAAGTTAAAATTGATATTAATATTTTTAATCCTACGATTAAGTTTTTTTCGTGATTTCCATATATCGCAATGACGGAAGGAGGATCTAGTTCTAAAATGCTTTTTAAACATATATTAAATGCATGATTATCACATTTTCCTGAATGAGCTAATTGTTGTACTAAATAAGCTGATTGGAATATACCCGCAAGTGATAACGTAATTAAGTGTATTTTTTTCATTACAATTATCCTCTTACTATTTAAGATCGTTTTGAATTAAATAATGGTAATCTAGATTTAATAATACCGCCGCCTATACATACATCCGATAAATAAAAAACTACTGATTGTCCAGGTGTAACTGCAATTACAGGAACATCAAATAATATTTTTATGTATTTATTATTTATATATTCTATATTGCATGTAATATCTTTTTGACGATATCTTATTTTTGTCATACAAGAAAAGGGGAAAGATAATTGACTATTATTAATCCAGTTGATATTTTTAGCAATTAAACCTACAGACATAAGATGTTTATTATAAGAACCTTGTGCAACAATTAATACATTTTTTTTGACATTTTTTTCCACCACATACCATGGTATGTTATATTTTCCTTTTATTCCACCAATGCCTAAACCTTGTCTTTGACCTAATGTATAGTAAAAAACTCCATTATGAGTTCCAATAACTTCTCCAGAAGTTGTAATTATTTCACCTGTTTTTTTAGGAATATAAAGACTTAAAAAATTTTTTATTTTTTTAGGACCAATAAAACAAATGCCAGTAGAATCTTTTTTTTCAGCAATTTCTAAATATATTTTTTTAGCAATATTCCTAACTTCGTTTTTTTTTAAATGTCCAACAGGAAACAAAATTTTTTTAAGTTGAATACTATTTAAAGTATATAAGAAATAGCTTTGATCTTTATTAAGATCAACTCCTTTTAAAAGAAAATATTTTTTATTGATTTTTTTTATTCGAGCATAATGACCTGTTGCAATATAATCTGCTTTAAGTACTTTAATAGAATAATTTAAAAACATATTAAACTTAATTTCTTTATTACATAATATATCAGGATTTGGTGTTTTTCCTGCTTTATACTGATTTAGAAAATCTTTAAAAACATATTCCCAATATTCTGAAGAAAAATTTATTTTATGAAGATGTATATCCAATTTTTTACATACGTTTTGAACATCAATTAAATCTTGAGTAGAATTACAATATCCTTTTTGATCATCTTCTTCCCAATTCTTCATAAATAAACCTTCTACTTCATATTGTCTTTTTTTTAAAATCCATGCAGAAACTGATGAATCTACACCTCCAGACATAGCAATAATCACTTTTTTTATTTTTTTTTTTCATATTAAATAATATTGATTTTATTTTTTTATAGAATTTTTTTAATATTACATTATATATTATAAAAAAAAATAATGTATAAATTATATTACAATTTTTAAAAAACATGTCATCTTTCAAAAATTTTATTTGAAGTCAGTTTTTTATTTAAAATATTAATAAAAATAATAAAAAATATTTTTTCTGCATGTTAAAATATATAAAAAATAAAATGTGGTATAAAAAAACATGAAAAATATAAGAAATTTTTCTATTATAGCTCATATTGATCATGGAAAATCAACTTTATCTGATCGATTAATACAAATATGCGGTGGATTATCTGAAAGAGAAATGTCTAATCAAGTATTAGATTCAATGGATTTAGAAAAAGAGCGAGGAATTACTATTAAAGCTCAAAGTGTTATGATTGATTACAAAAATAAATCAGGTAGTGTGTTTAATTTGAATTTTATTGATACTCCAGGTCATGTGGATTTTTCTTATGAAGTATCTCGATCATTGTCTGCATGTGAAGGTGCTTTATTAGTTGTAGACTCTACTCAGGGGGTAGAAGCACAAACTCTAGCTAATTGCTATACTGCATTAGAGATGAATTTAGAAATTGTTCCAGTATTAAATAAAATAGATTTGCCGAATTCAAATGCGGATAAGGTATCTAAAGAGATTGAGGATGTTATAGGTATACCAGCATTAGATGCAATCAGATGTTCAGCTAAAACAGGGGAAGGTATTGAGAGTCTTATAGAACGTATTATTACTGATATACCTTATCCTGAAGGTTCGATAGATGCTCCTTTACAGGCTTTAATCATCGATTCTTGGTTTGATAATTATCTAGGCGTAGTATCTTTAATAAGAATTAAAAACGGTATTTTATTTGAAAAAGATCAAATTCAAGTGATGAGTACAAGAAAAAATTATTTCGTTGATCAATTAGGAGTTTTTACTCCTAAAAAATTAAACAAAAATCAATTGAAATGCGGTGAAGTAGGTTGGATTATCTGTGGTATAAAAAACATTATTGCTGCTCCTGTCGGGGATACATTAACTACTGCCAAAAATCCAGCAAAAAATGTACTAATGGGATTTAAAAAAATTAAACCTCAAATATATGCTGGTTTATTTCCTCTTTCATCAGATCAATATGAAGCATTTAGAGATGCATTAGGAAAACTTAGTTTAAATGATTCTTCTTTATTTTATGAATCAGAAAGTTCTACAGCTCTTGGTTTTGGATTTAGATGTGGATTTTTAGGTTTGCTACATATGGAAATTGTTCAATCGCGTTTAGAAAGGGAATATTCTATCGACCTAATTTCAACAGCACCTACTGTTATTTATGAAATAGAACAAATTAACGGACAAATTATTCATTTAGATACTCCTTCTAATTTTCCTAATATGAATGATATTAAAATTATTAAAGAACCTATAGTGGAGTGTAGTATTTTATTACCACCTCAATTTCTTGGCCCTGTAATGAAATTGTGTATAAAAAAAAGAGGTGTTCAAATTGATATGTTTTATCATACACATCAAGTATTATTAAAATATAATATACCAATGAACGAAGTAGTATTAAATTTTTTTGATGAATTAAAATCTGTATCTAGCGGATATGCATCATTAGAATATGATTTTAAATTTTTTCAACCTGCTAAAATAGTGCGAATAGATATACTGATTAACTCAGAAAAAGTAGATGCATTGACATTTTTATCTCATTATAAAAATGCACAACATCGTTCTCGTGAAATTGTTGAAACTATGAAAACATTAATACCCCGACATCAATTTGATATTTGTATTCAAGCAAAAATTAATAATACTATTATCGCACGTTCAACTATTAAACAATTAAGAAAAAATGTACTAGCAAAATGCTATGGTGGCGATATTAGCAGAAAGAAAAAATTATTAAAAAAACAAAAAGATGGAAAAAAAAGAATGAAAAAAATAGGCAATGTTAATATGCCTAAAACAGTATTTTTATCACTTTTAAATGTTAGGAAAAATTAATACAAGGAAACTATAATGGCTAATATATTAACTATTTTTTTATTAATTAGTACACTAGTAACCGGAATATTTTGGATATTTTATAATATTAAGAATTTCAAAACTTATTTAATTAATAAAAAAATAATTAAAAATAATCGTTTATATCAAAAAAATATAATAAAATTAAAAAGAAAAACATATTTTTTTCAATCCTTATCATCATTTTTCCCAATTTTTTTAACAATATTTATTATACGTTCATTTATTTACGAACCTTTTCAAATTCCTTCAGGTTCTATGATGCCTACTCTTTTAATAGGTGATTTTATTTTAGTAGAAAAATTTTCATATGGTATTAAAGAACCAATTACACATAAAATATTAATACACACAGGTTATCCTAAACGCGGTGATGTCGTTGTTTTTAAACACCCTCAAAATCATAATATAGATTATATTAAACGTATAATAGGACTACCAGGAGATAAAATTCAATATAATCTCAATAATAAACATATATATATATGTACAAATTATTTAAATCAGAAAAAATGTCAAGAAAAACTATCTATTAATTATTCAAAATCTCATTTAAGTAATTTTACTCAAAAAATATATTTTTCTGATAAAAATATTTCAACAGAAGAAAAAAGAACATATAATTCTTTATATTTTGATATTGTCGAAGAAAATATTAACAATTTTAAACATAATATATTACTTTTAAATGATGTTAAAATTCCAAAAAAAGATTATTTTCAGCAAAAAAATATGCCTGAATTAACTTGGGTTGTACCTAAAGACGAATATTTTATGATGGGGGATAATCGTGACAATAGTTTAGATAGTCGTTATTGGGGTTTTGTACCTGAAAAAAACTTAGTGGGAAAAGCCATTAAAATATGGATGAGTTTTGATAAAAATGAAAATGAATGGCCTACTGGTATACGTATAAACAGAATTGGGGATATATATTAAAAAAAATTAATATAGTAGAAATACAATTAGTATTGTACTATGGAATTACATTTTCAATTTTATCAAATTTTCTATTTTCCTGTTATATATACAGTCAATTAAAATATTATTGAAATCGGTATAACATGAATCATATCGTGACAAAAAAAATACAAAAAGTACTAGGATATACTTTTACTCATAAAGATCTTTTAAAACAAGCATTAACACATCGTAGTGCAAGTAGCAAACACAATGAACGACTAGAGTTTTTAGGTGATTCTATTTTAAGCTTTGTGATTGCTAACGCTTTATATCAACACTTTCCATATATTGATGAAGGTGATATGAGTCGTATGAGAGCCACTTTAGTTCGAGGGAACACCCTAGCGGAAATAGCATATGAATTTGATTTAGGAGAATATTTAAAATTAGGACAAGGGGAGTTGAAAAGTGGGGGGTTCCGTCGCGAGTCAATTTTAGCGAACACTGTAGAAGCTTTAATTGGAAGTATTTATTTAGATAGCAATATTAAAACAGTAGAAGAACTAATATTAAAATGGTATGAAAAACGTTTAGAAAAGATTAGCCCTGGAGATACACAAAAAGATCCTAAAACACGATTGCAAGAATATTTGCAGTCAAAACATTTATCCTTACCTACTTATTTTATAGTTGAAGTGTATGGTGAAGCACACAATCAATTATTTACAATTCATTGTAAAATTAGCATCATTGCAGAATATTTAGTTGGCACTGGTTCTAGTAGAAGAAAGGCAGAACAAGATGCGGCACAAAAAGCATTAATTCAATTAGGTGTAGAGTGAAAAAAAAACAAAAATATTGCGGATATATAACTATTATTGGACAAGCAAATGTTGGGAAATCAACGCTACTAAATAATATAATTGGAAAAAAAATTTCTATTATTTCAAGAAAAAAAAATACAACGCAAGATAACATTACTGGTATAAAAACCGAAAACAATTATCAATCTATTTATATTGATACACCTGGATTAATTTTTAATAAAAATAATAATAAAATTGAATATCAAAAAAAAAATTGTTATAAAATAATAAATATTTCAACATTAATTATTTTTATGATTGATAGAGTTTATTGGACAAAATACGATGAAATAATTTTAAATAAAATAAAAAACAAAAAAATACCTATTATTATAGTAATTAATAAAATTGATAAAATAACTAATAAAGTTGTTCTATTGCCATTTATTAGTTTTCTTAAAAATAAATTTAATTTCATAGAAATCATTCCCATTTCTTTAAAAAAAACAAAAAATTTAATATTATTAGAAAATATAATTAAATCTTATTTGCCAGAAAAACCCTATGTATATCCTGAATATTATGTTACAACAAATTCTCCATTTTTTACAGCATCTGAAATTATTCGAGAACAATTAATATTATTTTTAGGTGATGAATTACCTTCTATAATAAAAGTTGAAATTGAATCTTTTAATAAAAAAAACGAAAAAACACTTCATATAAAATCTGTAATTTGGGTTAAAAACATAAGGCAAAAGAGCATTATAATCGGTTGTAATGGAGAAAAAATAAAAAAAATTTCTATTATTTCAAGAAAAAAAATAGAACAAGAATTTAAAGTTGAAGTTCATCTTTTCTTATGGGTGAAATGTAAAAATTTAAAGAAATAAAAATAAAAAAAAATAATTTTTTTAAATCATTTAAATATATAAAATATTTAACTATTTTTTAAAATAACCATATCTGTTAAAACAGACCCATTATATCTTTATAAGGTGTGTTTCATCATGTCAATCGTAGGTATAGGAATAGACTTCATAGAAATATCGCGCATTGAAAATGTTTTTTTGAATCACGGAAATAATTTTGCAAAAAAAATTTTATCTATAGAAGAATGGAGAAAATATATTATCAGTAAAAATAATGTTAATTTTCTTGCAAAAAAATTTGCTGCTAAAGAAGCAGCTTCTAAATCATTAGGGACAGGTATAAATTATGGAATCACATTTAATCAATTAGAATTTTATAATGATAAATCAGGAAAACCAAAACTACGTTTTTTAAAAAATGCTTTAAAAAGATCTCAAGAAATAAAATGTAAATCTATACATGTTAGTATAACTGATCAGAAATTATATGCTTGCGCTTTAATTATTTTAGAAAGTTAATTAAATCTATTCATCAACATATATTTTATTTTTTCTTCTTTTTTGAAAAAATTTAATTAAAATTTCAGAACATTCGCGTTTCATAATATTTTTTTTTACATCTAATTTGTAATCTTTTTGTAAATTTAATAAAATATTTTTTAAAGAACACTTACTATCTGATTTTTCATAATTTGCACCAAAGACTAAACGTTGAATACGACTATTTATAATTGCTCCACAACACATGATGCAGGGTTGTAAAGTTACATATAATGTAGTGTCTAATAAACGATAATTTTTTATTTTCTTTCCTGCTTGACGCAATGCTATGATTTCTGCATGTGCTGTTGGATCATTTTTAGTAATAGAACTATTCCATCCGGTTCCAATTATACGTTCTTTAAATACTACAATGGCTCCTATAGGAACTTCACCTTTTTTTTTAGCATAAAAAGCGTATTTTAAGGCAATTTTCATCCATTTTTTGTCTTTTTGATCTTGCATAAAAATATTTTAATACACTTATTTTTTATTTTTTAAAATTTTAAATTTTTCTTTTTCCCATTCTGTTTTCTTTAAAATTGTTCTTTTATCTTTAATACTTTTACCTTTTGCTAATCCAAATTCTAATTTGCACCAAGAATTTTTCCAAAATAAAGATAATGCTACTATTGTATATCCTGTATTTTTTTTTTTTAAAGATAAAAAATTAATCTCATCTTTATGTAATAATAATTTTCTTTTTCTTTTGGTATTACAAAGAATATGGCTCGAAGATAAGTGCAAAGGTTCAATCAAAGAATTACAAAGGTACATTTCATCAAGATAATTTATTACATAACTTTCTGAAATATTTACTTTACCTGATCTGATAGATTTAACTTCCCAACCCTCTAATACTAGTCCGGATTGAAATTTTTTTTCTATAAAATAATTATAATATGCTTTTTTATTGATTACTATTTTATAAGATTTTTTTTTATGTGGCATGATTAAATTTATTCCAAAAGTAAAATAAGTTAATATAAAAATATTCTCAATAAAAATTTTAATAAAAAATGAAAATTATTAAAGTAACAGTTATTTATGCCTTACCAAATATTCAATATATTTGCAAAGTTAAAATTAAATCAGGATCTACTGTAAAAGATGCTATATTATCATCAAATTTATTAAATTTAATAAAAAATATATCATTTTTTAATAATAAAATAGGAATATATAATAAAATAGTACATTTAAAATCAAAAATAAAAAATGGAGATAGAATTGAAATTTATAGAAACTTAAAAATAGATCCAAAAGAATGGAGGAGAAAAAATTTTGTTCTTAAAAATAATGTTTAAAATATACTAATGTTAGCAATAAAAATTATTTTTAGATTTAATAACGAAAAAATTAATAATATTATTAAATCTAAAAAATACAATATTTTTATATTTTTCTCTTTGAAACTACAACCATAGCTGGACGTAATAAACGAGAATTATGAAAAATATAACCTGGTTGCATAACTGTAACAATTTGATTAGATTCCATCGTATTGGTATAATCAACTGACATAGCTTGATGGATAGCAGGATTAAACAATATATTTATATCATCGATTTTTTTAACATGGAATGTTGTTAAAAATTTCTTTAATAAATCATAAGTAAGTTTTAATTTGTTTAAAATTTCTTTATAATCTTCTTGTAATTCACTTTTTTTTATCAAATCTAATGCTCGTTCAATGTTGTCTATAACTGGAAGAAATTCTAAAATTAATTTTTCTAAAGAAAATTTCATAGATCTTTCAATGTCTTTATTTAATCTATTATAGACTGACATTATTTCTTTTTCAGTCATTTTTTCTTTTTCTATTATTTTTTCTTCGGATTCTTTTAATTCAGCTTGTAAAAATTTAATTAAATTTTTTTTTATTAAATTGTCACTTTCTTTTTCTGTATCAATTTTATTCCGATTGTTATTTTGATCTATTGTTTCTTTTTTTAATTCTTTTTCTTTATATATCATAAAAACATCCTTTTTAGTATGTATTTATTTTGAAAAATTTTTAATTTGTTTTAAATTTTCATATTAAAAATTTCTTAGGAAATAATATTATTTTTTAAGATGTTTTATTCAATTTTATAATTCTTAATTAAAGGAGGAATATAAGAAATTGACATATCCCATGGTTGTTCGATCCATACATTTTGAGGAATATCTATGATATAATCATCAACTAATAAACGACCCATTGGCTTAGCAAAAATAGTTACAAAATATGCTTTGGGATATAAATTTCGAATAATCTTTGCGGTTCCACCAGTATCTACAAGATCATCTATTACAATAATTTGTTCTCCATTTCCTTCTGCTTTTTTAATTATTTTCCTGTTTTTTTTTAAACAATCATAATTGTAACTTTCAATACAAACAGTATCAACACATCGAACTCCTAGCTCTCTTGCTAATAAAGCTGATGGCACAAGACCGCCTCGACTAACAGCAATAATTCCATTCCAAGAATGTATTTTCTTTAGTAATCGATTAGCTAGTTTTCTAGTATGAATTTGAAGCATATCCCAAGTAACAATGTATTTCTCACTCATAAAAAGACATTCCGAAACTATAAAATAGTATTTATTAGAAAGTGGAAATAGCTGGAAAATTATTATAGGATTTTAATGTAGTAAAAATATTTGAAAATAAATCAGTTCTTTTGCATTTCTTTTTCAATAATTAATATTAATATATGAATAATTTTAATATGCATTTCCTGTATTCGATCTGAATATCCATAATAAGGAACACGGATTTCTATATCAGATGATTTTTTAATTTTACCTGCATCGTTTCCTGTTAACACAATGATTTTCATGCTTTTTTTTCTAGCTTCTTCTATAGCTTTAATTATATTTAAAGAATTTCCGGAAGTAGAAATTGCTAATAATATATCATTTGAACATCCAACGCTTTGAATAAAGCGCGAAAATGTTTGATCATACCCTAAATCATTTCCTACAGCAGAAATATAACTGCTATCAGAAATAGATATTGCAGGATATCCAGATCTTTTTTCCCTATATAAACCAGTTAATTCTTCTGAAAAATGTACTGCATCGCAATGTGAACCTCCATTCCCACATGATATTACTTTTTTTCCACGTTTAAATGATTCAGAAATGAGAATGGCTGCTTTTTGAATGTTTTTTATTTGACTATCATCTTCTAAAAATTTTTTTAATATTTTTAATGCAGAATCAAATTCAGAAAGAATTGTTTTTTTATACATAATTTTAAATTTATAGTTTTTTTTCGGTGCGGACGGGATTCGAACCCGCGACCCCCGGCGTGACAGGCCGGTATTCTAACCAACTGAACTACCGCACCTTCTTAGTATTTTTTATATTGTACATATTTTAAAAAAATCAGTCAATAATCTTTTTTATATTTATTCAAGAATTAATTCCATAAACATATATTATTATCTTTCATGTATTGTAAATATTTTTTATGCAAATCTATCTCTTTTGGTGTAGGATGTAATATCTTTAAATTATAATTTTTTATTCTTATTTTTTTTCTTGATGATTTGACATCTTGTTGCTTGTCAATTTTCTTATAATGAAATAACGATTCTTGACCACCGGTCATAAAAAGATATATTTTACCTAATAAGTAAGCATCTATCATCGCGCTATGTAAATTTCTATTAGATTTGTTTATTTTATAACGCGTACATAAAGCATCTAATGAATTCTTTTTACCCGGAAATAATTTGCGAGCTATTTTTAATGTATCAACAATAGAACATAATTGATTAATATCTTTTACTTTTTTATTTAACATTAAGAGTTCTTGATTTATAAAACCTATATCAAATGAAGCATTATGAATAACTAACGTTGATTGTTTAATATAGTTTAAAAACTGATCAGCAATATCTTGGAAAAGAGGCTTATCTGATAAAAAATCGTTTGAAATACCATGAACCCTGAAGGCTTCAGATTCTATTAATCTATTAGGTTGAATATAAATATGAAAATTGTTTTTTGTAAAACGACGCCCGATAATTTCAACAGCTCCAATTTCTATAATTCTATGATTTATATGAGGAAGGTCAGATTGATTTATACCTGTTGTTTCGGTATCTAGTATAATTATTCTCTTTTTATTCATAATACCTTTGAACGTATAATTAAAATTCTTTTGGAATAACTGTCATTATGTTTAAAATAGTTAAAATGTTTACAGATGGTTCTTGTTTAGGAAATCCTGGAGCGGGGGGATACAGTACAATATTACGTTATAAAAAATATGAAAAAATATTAACTTCAGGATTTCATTTAACTACTAATAATCGAATGGAATTAATGGCTGTAATATCAGGATTAGAGTTTCTGAATCAATCATGTTTTGTTGAAATTACAACAGATAGTTTATATGTTAAAAAAGGAATCATTGATTGGATGCCTGTATGGAAAAAAAAAAATTGGAAAAATAAAAAAAACAAATCTGTAAAAAATATAGATTTATGGTTACGTGTTAATACTGCATTAAAAAAACATTATGTGACTTGGTTTTGGACTAAAGCACACATAGGTCATTTAGAAAATGAAAGATGTGATATGATAGCACGTCAATCAGCTAAAAATCCTTCAATAAAAGATATTTATTATGAAAATAATAATAAATAATAAAATTAATAATAAATCATAAAATATAGAAATTTCATAAAATGTATAAAATAAAAAAAAATAATATGATGCTAAAAAAAATAGCTATACTTGCTGACAACTATGTTTGGATTCTTTTTGACATTCGTGGTTTTTGTATAATTATAGATCCAGGTTTATCTGAACCTGTTATACAAGAAATTCGGGATAAAAAAATGTTTCCAATAGCTATTTTCTTGACTCATGATCATCTAGATCACACCCAGGGTGTGAAAAAAATTATTGAAAGTTTTCCTAATATAACTATTTTTGGACCTGATGAAACGAAAGATAATGGCGTAACCAAAATCGTTAAAAAGGGGGATAAAATTGTTATATTAGATAACATTTTTTATGTTTTTTTGACTCCTGGACATACTTCAGGTCATATATCTTATTATAGCGATCCATATTTTTTTTGTGGAGACACTCTTTTTTCTGGAGGATGTGGACGTGTTTATAATAATAAATACTTGGAAATGTATAATTCTATAAAAATTATTTCGTATCTTCCAGATTATACTCTTTTATGCTGCTCTCATGAATATACTTTATCAAATTTAAGATTTTCTATGTTTTATTTGCCCAATGATAAATTTATTAAATCATATTTTATAAAAATCAAAAAAAAGATAGAGATTGAAGGATCTAGTTTACCTTCTTCTATTTTTTTCGAAAAAAAGATTAATTTATTTTTAAGAACTCATCAAGAATCTGTTAAGAAATCTATCGGTTTGAATAATACTTGTACTTCTTTTGAAGTTTTCGTTAATTTGAGATTAAAAAAAGATTTGTGGAGCTAAGCGGGATTGAACCGCTGACCTCCTGCGTGCAAGGCAGGCGCTCTCCCAGCTGAGCTATAGCCCCAGATGATTTTTATTGGTAGGCCTGAGTGGAATTGAACCACCGACCTCACCCTTATCAGGGGTGCGCTCTAACCATCTGAGCTACAAGCCTTCTAATTTTTTATTAGATAATTTGTGTGGGCACTTTCAAAAAGTATATATTTTTAAGGAGGTGATCCAACCGCAGGTTCCCCTACGGTTACCTTGTTACGACTTCACC
>NZ_JBWHTS010000003.1:0-87728 GCF_056343165.1 Buchnera sp. (in: enterobacteria)
TCGTTTTATTGAAATTTGGAATATTGTTTTTATAGAATTCAATCGTGTTTCCAAGACAAAAATCATTCCCTTAAAAAATAAATCTATCGATACGGGTATGGGATTAGAAAGAATATCTGCCGTTTTACAAAATGTTTATTCTAACTATCATATAGATATATTTCAAGAATTAATAAAAAATATATCTAAATTAAGCCCTATAAATGATTTAAACCATGTTTCTTTTCAAGTTATAGCAGATCATATTAGATCCTGTGCATATATTATTGCAGATAACATTATTCCATCAAATGAACACAGGGGGTATGTTTTAAGAAGAATTATTAGAAGAGCCTTAAGACACGGTCACAAAATTGGTATAAAAAAAAATTTCTTTTACAAACTTGTATCTAGTGTAATTAAGGTAATGGGAAAAAGCGCTGATGTTTTAAAAGAAAAAAAAGAAAAGATACAAGAAATTCTAAAAATAGAAGAAATACAATTTTCTTATACTCTCGATAAAGGTTTAAAAATATTACATTCCGAAATAAAAAAACTACATAATAATATACTCCCTGGTAAAACAGCATTTTATCTTTATGATACGTTCGGATTTCCAATCGATTTAACAGCAGATGTTTGTCGTGAAAAAAATATAAAAATAGATTATAATGGTTATAAATTAGCTAAGGAAAAACAAAAAAAACAGTCAAATATCAATGAAAAATTCCACAAAAATTACAACAACAACATTGCTGTAAAAAATACCTGTATTTTTGAAGGTTACAAAAAAAATATAACTGAATCAACAATAAAACATATTTTTATCAACAACCAATCTGTATTACGTATTTCAAAAAATCAACATGGAATTATTTTTCTTGATAAAACACCGTTTTATAGTGAATCAGGAGGACAAATAGGTGATGTAGGTGAGTTATATGCTGAAAAATCATATTTTATAGTAGAAAATACAAAAAAATACGGAAAGTCAATAGGACATATTGGCAAATTAATTTCAGGAGAAATTGCAGTTAATGATTCTGTTTGTAGTCGAATTGATGAAAATTATAGAAATTCTATCCAATTAAATCATTCAGCAACACATTTATTGCATGCTGCATTACGCAAATCTTTAGGGAGCCATATTACTCAAAAAGGTTCCTTAGTAACAAATACACATTTAAGATTTGATTTTTCTTATTTTACATCAATAGATCAATCTCAAATACAGAAAATTGAAAATATCATCAATCTAAAAATTCGTAATAATATTAAAATTGAAACTAAAAAACTAAATTTAGAAGAAGCTAAAAAGAGAAAAGCAATAGCTTTATTCGATAACCAATATGAATCTATTGTACGAGTTGTATTTATAAATAATTTTTCGATAGAACTTTGTGGTGGAACACATGCTAAAAGAACTGGTGATATTGGACTATTTAAGATTATTTCTCAATCAAGTGTAGCATCAGGAATTAAAAGAATCGAAGCTGTAACAGGACAAAATGCTATAAATTATTTACATGAAAAAGACAATTATATAAAAGATATATCTCTTATACTAAATTGCAATAGTTTTGATATCAAAGAAAAAACAAAGAAACTTAAAATAACAATAAAAAATCTAGAAGAAAAAATAATTCAAATACAAAAAAAAGAAAATTCACATAATATAAAAAAATTACTTAAAAATATTACTGATGTAAAAGGAACAAAATTTTTAGCAAATATATTTTATGAATATGAACATAAATTATTAAGAACAATGCTTGATCAGTTAAAAGAAAAATTAAAAAATGCGATTATTATTTTGATTAATGTTAAAAACAATCGTTTTACTATGATTGTTGGAGTAACAGAAAATTTACTTAATCAAATAACAGCGATAAAAGTCATGAATATGATTATACAACAAACAGATGGCAAGGGAGGAGGGAAAAAAGACATTTCCGAAGGAGGAGGTGTTTATACAAAACAACTGCCTATTATTCTAGAAAATATAAAACTATGGATTGATAAACAGTTGGATATAAAATAAACAATATTTTTATTTTGTAAAACGTTAAACAAATTAAACACAGAAAAATTATCATTTTACAATATAAAATATGTTAAAAGCATGAAAGCAAAATTTCTTATTAAAATATCTTGTGCTCTACTTTTAACCTTGTACTATTCATGATGCCAGGAACTAGGAGGCCGAGCTCTTTCAATCTTTCAAGGAAAAAAGAATGCTTATTCTAACTCGTCGAGTCGGCGAAACGTTAATAATTGGCGATGAGATAACTGTAACAGTACTAGGAGTTAAAGGCAACCAAGTTCGTATTGGTGTGAATGCTCCTAAAGAAGTTTCGGTACATCGTGAAGAAATATATCAACGTATTCAAGCTGAAAAAAAGAAACAAAAAAATTACTAATTAACACCGCATCTTACTAAGATTAAGTAAGATGCAATCTTATATTCAAATAAAAAATAAACGTAATAGAATTTCTCAATTTTAAAAATGTATTTGACTTATATAAAAAAAAAAGTAAAATAAAATCTATAAAAATAAAAAAAATTTTTATAGCTAGGTGAGATGGCCGAGAGGATGAAGGCGCTCCCCTGCTAAGGGAGTATGTAGAAACATCTGCATCGAGGGTTCGAATCCCTCTCTCACCGCCATTTATAAATTTTAAATTGCATCCGTAGCTCAGTTGGATAGAGTACTCGGCTACGAACCGAGCGGTCGGAGGTTCGAATCCTTCCGGATGCAAAAGCATCATAAATAACCTCTAAAAAATAATAAAAAATTATCTTGTAAAATATTTTTAAAAACATTTTAATATCTTAGATCAGGAGATGAAATTGATACAAGATATCTCGAAAAAAATTGCTTGGTTAAAAGCAAATCCGAAAATGTTAGAAGGTATTTTTCGAGGAATCGAACGCGAAACCTTAAGAATTAAAAAAAATGGAGATTTCTCCAAAAAAAAACATCCATACTCCCTCGGATCCTCTTTAACACATAAATGGATAACCACTGATTTTGCTGAAAATTTATTAGAATTTATTACGCCTACTAGTAATAACATAGACTATTTATTGTCTTTTTTAACAGATTTACATCGTTTTACAGCATCAAAAATAAAAAATGAACGTATGTGGCCTTTTAGCATGCCATATTTTTATAAAAACGAAAAAAATATTCAAATAGCTCAATATGGACAATCTAATATTGGTCAAATGAAAACTACTTATAGAAAAGGTTTGATGAATCGCTATGGATATATAAAAAACACTATTTCAGGCGTACACTATAACTTTTCCTTGCCTTTATTTTTCTGGGAAAATTTGACAGAAAACAAAAACAAAAAAAATAATACTGATTATATTTCATCAGGTTATTTGAATCTAATGAGAAATTATTATCGATTTGGTTGGATTATTCCTTATTTATTTGGATCATCACCTGCAGTATCATCATGTTTTTTAAAAAATACAAAAAAAAAATATAAATTCAAAAAAAATAAAGAAAATATATTTTATTTACCATGGTCAACGTCGTTAAGACTTAGCGATATTGGTTATACTAATACTAAGATTTTAGATCTAAATATTACGTTTAATGATCTCGATGAATATATTGAGTCATTAAAAACTGCTTTAGAAACACCGAAAAAAAAATTTATTAATATAGGATTAAAAGATCTAGATGGTAATTTAAAACAATTAAATACAAATATCTTACAAATAGAAAATGAACTTTATACTCAAATAAGACCTAAAAGAAAAACAAGAAAAGGAGAATCACTTATAGAAGCTCTAAAAAACAGAGGAATTGAATATGTTGAAATACGTTCTTTAGACATTAATCCATTTTCACCTATAGGTATAAGCAAAACACAAATACTTTTTTTAGATTTGTTTTTAATTTGGTGTGCTTTAATTGATTCTCCTAAAATCAAAAAAACAGATTTTCTATTAATGAGTAAAAATTGGGAAAAAATGATTTATGAGGGAAGAAAACCGAATCAAAAAATTTATATTAACAATCAAAATGAAACAAAGACATTAATTGAAATCAGCGAAATTATATTTCAAGATCTAAATAAAATTGCATTAATATTTGATCGCAATTCAAACAATTTATCATACCAAACAGCATGTAAAAAAATAAAAAAATTTTTTCAAAATCCAGATTTAACTTACTCTGCTCAGTGCCTCAAATTTTTAATTAAAAGAGGTATAAAAAAAACAGGTTTATTTTTAGCTAATAAATATCATAAAAAATTTATTTATGAGAATTGCTTAAATATAAATAAAAATATTTTAGAAATAGAAACTATACATTCTCATAAAAAACAAATACAAATAGAAAAAGAAGATACATTGTCTTTTGAAGAGTATATGAAAAAAAAATAATTCTCCCATGTTAGTCAACATGGGATAAATTTAAAATTTTAATATATTTTTTCATATTAAAATACTTCTTTTTTACAAGGAATTTTAGAGTATTTAATCTTGAAATCATCATTTTTTAATAATTTTATTGGGATAATTCATCTACTTTATCAATTTTTTCCCATGGAAATTCTTCTCTTCCAAAATGTCCATATACTGCTGTTTTCAAATAAATAGGTTGAAGAAGATCAAGCATCTTAATCAATCCATATGGACGCAAATCAAAAATATCACGAATCAAAAGTATTAAAGAATTATTGCTTATTTTTCCAGTGCTAAATGTATCTATCATAATAGAAATAGGTTCTGCTATACCAATAGCATATGAAAGTTGAATCTCACAACGATCAGCTAAACCAGCAGCAACAATATTTTTCGCTACATATCTGGCTGCATATGCTGCAGAACGATCTACTTTTGAAGGATCTTTACCAGAAAACGCACCGCCTCCATGTCTAGCCATACCTCCATAAGTATCAACAATAATTTTACGACCAGTTAAACCACAATCTCCCATAGGACCTCCTATAACAAATCTACCTGTGGGGTTGATAAAAAATTTTGTATTCTTTGTCAGCCATTTTTCTGGTAATACTGGTTTAATAATCTCATCCATAACTGCTTCTTTCAACAGATTTTGAGTAATATTTGCTTCATGTTGTGTAGAAAAAACTACGGTATCTATTCCTATTATATTTCCATTATTATATTTAAATGTTACTTGACTTTTAGCATCAGGTCTCAACCAAGGTAAAACTTTTTTCTTTCTTAATTCAGACTGTTTTTTCATTAGAAGATGTGCGTAAATAATTGGTGCTGGCATTAAAAATTCAGTTTCATTTGTTGCATAACCAAATATAACTCCTTGATCACCAGCTCCTTGTTTTAAAGGATCAAAACGATCTACACCTTGATTAATATCTGGTGATTGCTTCCCAATCGTGCTTAAAACTGCACAGGAATTAGCATCAAATCCAGTATCAGAATTAATATAACCAATTTTATTAATAGTATTACGAGTAATTTCTTCAACGTCAACCCATGCAGTTGTTGTAATCTCGCCTCCAATTAAAACCATACCTGTTTTAACATAAGTTTCACAAGCAACACGTGCTTTAAGATCCTGTTTGAGTATTTCATCAAGCAAAGCATCAGAAATTTGATCCGCAATTTTATCTGGATGACCTTCTGAAACTGATTCAGATGTGAAAAGATATTCCGTCATATTTTATCTGCCTTATTCAAAAATAATTTTATCTATATTATTCTTAATAAATTTAAACTCTTTGTAACATAAAAAAAGTAAAAAAATATACATTCATATTTATATTCTTTTAAATTTATAATAAAATATTACTTTATTATAATATTTTTTAAAATAAAAAATTATAACTAGATATTTATTGTTAATATATAAAACATAATATATTTAAAATCCAGAAAATCTCAGTATATTTTTAACATATAACAATAACATATTATTAAAAATTTATTATTTAACAATCGAACGGATAAAAATGATAAAAAAAATATTTATTATTATAATTAGTATGTTTTTTTTCATCTTTATACAAAAAAATAATCTAAAAAAAAACACTATAAAAAATTTCTATCAAGCAAAACTCATATCAATTAAAATTCATAAAAATGTGCCAGGTTCTTTTTATTGCGGATGTAAGATAATTTGGAAACAGAAAAAAGGAATTCCTGATCTGTATTCTTGTGGATATAAAATCCGCAAAAACAAAAATCGTGCAACAAGAATCGAATGGGAACATGTAGTACCAGCATGGCAATTTGGACATCAAAAAAAATGTTGGAAAAAGGGAGGTCGTAAAAAATGTATTACAGATAAAAAATATCAATATATTGAATCTGATCTTCATAATTTGCAACCAGCTATTGGAGAAATAAATGCAGATCGTTCAAATTTTATGTATAGTCAATTAACAAATAAGATTTCACAATATGGAAGATGCCAAATGAAAATAGATTTTCAAAAAAAAATAGTAGAACCGCCTGAAAGAGCCCGAGGCGCCATAGCTAGAACTTATTTTTATATGAATAAAAAATACAATATCATTATATCTAAAAAAGAAAAAAAAATGTTTTTAAAATGGGATAAAAATTACCCTGTGACAGAATGGGAATGCGAAAGAGATAAAATGATATCTAAAATACAAGGGAATCATAACAACTATATTTATAAAAAATGTTATAAAAAGTAAAAAAAATGAATAAAAATATTCCGCGCATATATATTAAAGATTACTTAAAGATAAATTCAATTTATTTTTTATCAGAAAACAACATGCATTATATTCAAAAAGTTTTAAGAATGAAAGTCCACGATACATTAGAGTTATTCAATGATACTAACTATGTTTTTTTTGCTAAAATAATATATATTTCTAAAAAAAATATTAAAATAAAAACTTTTAAAAATCAATTTAAAAATGTTGAATCTCCAATTTATATTCATTTAGGTCAAGTTATTTCTAAAAGTGAAAAAATGGACTTTACTATTCAAAAATCAATTGAAATGGGTGTCAATATTATTACGCCGTTATTTTTTGAAAATAGCGATTTTCAAAAAAAAAATATAAATGTTTTAAATAAAATAAAACGTTGGGAAAAAATAGCTATTTCTGCATGTCAACAATGTCATCGTAATATTGTTCCCAAAATAAAAAATCCTACAAATGTTTTTTCATGGTGTAAAAAAAATGAAAAAAATGATATAAAAATTATTTTTCATCCAAAATCTGGATTTACAATAAACAAACTAACAGAATCGATAAAATATATTCGAATAATCATCGGATCTGAAAGAGGTTTTTCAAATGATGAAATTAAAGAAATTGTTAGTTACGGATTTATTTCAATGAAATTGGGACCTAGAATATTGAGGACAGAAACAGCTGCTCTTGCAGTCATTGCTGCACTACAGACACGATTCGGTGATTTAAAATAGAATAAATTTTTTAGTATTTTAATTTTTATTTTTTTATTTGTCAGATAATTGAAAAATTTTTAATCATTTAAAATGATTTCATCCAAAAACAAAAATTTTCACGAATTTTAAAAACATTATTTAATACAAGAATAAAAGTTTATATAAATAACTTATTATAAAATCAAGTATTTAATAATTTATTTCTTTTTAATAGTTACAATTCCATTTGGTGTACCAATTAAAACCACGTCAGCACTTCTAGATGCAAATAAACCTACTGTAACTACTCCTGGCAATGAATTAATTTTCTTTTCCATTAATATAGGATCTTGTATATATAAATTATATACATCTATGATTATATTACCATTATCTGTAATAAAATTTTCTCGATATTTTGGTATTCCTCCAATTTTTACTATTTCTTCTAAAATGTAAGAAAACGCCATTGGAACAATTTCAATCGGCAATGGAAATTTTCCGAGTACATCTACTTTTTTTGTTTTATCAATAATACAAATAAATTTTTTTGCCATGGTAGCAATAATTTTTTCTCTGGTTAAAGCACCTCCCCCGCCTTTAATCATTTGCATATGATCATTAATTTCATCTGCACTATCGATATAAATAGCTAAAGAATTAAAATTTTTTAAATTAAAAACCTCTATTCCTCTTTTTCTTAATAATAAAGTAGAGGAATTAGAACTAGATACTACTCCATGTATTAAATTTTTTATCGTACTTAAAGCTTCAATAAAATAAAAAATAGTAGTACCTGTCCCTACTCCAACAATAGTGCCAGGATAAATATAATCTAATGCAGCCCATGCTGCTTTTTTTTTTAATTTATCTAAATTCATAATATAAAAAATTATTTTGTTTTAAATAAAATTATAAGTAGAAAGTAGTAGAATTTTAATCTGATTTTATTAAAAATTAATGGATAATATTGAATTAAAAATTTTAAATTATCAATTTTTATTTTTGATATAAAAATATTTGATAAAACTAAAAAATATAAAAAATCTCTTTAAAGGAATGGCTGGGGTACCTGGATTCGAACCAGGGATGCCGGTATCAAAAACCGGTGCCTTAACCACTTGGCTATACCCCATATTGAAAAATACATTTTTGAAAAATACATTTTATTTTAAAACATGTAATTACTATTTTTCAAATTTTTTTAGTAAATTGAGTAGTAATATGTACGGGAGGCGAGATTTGAACTCGCATACCTTTCGGCGCCAGAACCTAAATCTGGTGCGTCTACCAATTTCGCCACTCCCGCTTTCTTAAAAATTAAAAAATGGTAGCTACGACGGGATTCGAACCCATGACCCCAGCGTTATGAGTGCTGTGCTCTAACCGACTGAGCTACGTAGCCTAATAAAAAAATTTTATGTATAATAAAAATATATTTTATAATATATAAATTGAATAATCAACAAAATTATTTTAATTAAAAAATTATGTTAGGAACAGAATGAATAATAAAATAAAAAATAATAATTTTATTTGTCAAATCATCAATCAAGATTTTAATAAGAATAAAGACTTATCTTTTCATACTCGTTTCCCACCTGAACCAAATGGATATCTTCATATTGGTCATGCAAAATCGATATGTTTAAATTTTGAGCTTGCTAATCTATATAAAGGAAAATGTAATCTTCGATTTGATGACACAAACCCATTAAAAGAAAACATTAAATATATTAAATCGATTCAATATGATATCAACTGGTTAGGTTATAAGTGGTATGGTCAAGTTTGTTATTCTTCTCAATATTTTTCAAAACTATATGAATATGCAAAAGAATTGATTCGAAAAGGTCTAGCTTATGTTGATGAATTAACAAAAGAACAAATACGTGAATACCGAGGAACTTTAAATACACCAGGTAAAAATAGTCCTTATAGAGACAGAACAATTAAAGAAAATATGAAAATTTTTAAAAAAATGAAAAATGGAGAATTTTCTGAAGGTAAAGCATGTTTACGTGCTAAAATAAATATGGATTCTCCTTTTATTATTATGCGAGATCCAGTTTTATATCGAATTATTTTTGCGAGACATCATCAGACTGAAAAAAATTGGTGCATATATCCTATGTATGACTTTGCTCATTGTCTTTCTGATTCTATTGAGGGAATTACTCATTCATTATGCACATTAGAATTTCAAGATAATAGATGTTTATATAATTGGATATTAAAGCATACTAGCGTTAAAAACTATCCTAAACAATATGAATTTTCTCGACTTAATCTAGAATTTTCAGTTTTATCTAAAAGAAAATTAAAAACACTTATTGACAAAAATATCGTACAAGGATGGAATGATCCTCGAATACCTACACTCTCTGGTTTAAGACGAAAAGGATACACGCCATCTTCTATTAAAAATTTTTGTCAAAAAATTGGGATTACTAAACAAAATAATTTAATAGAAATTTCTATGTTGGAACATTGTATTCGAAAAGAACTAAATGAAACTGCCATACGAACTATGGCTGTATTAGAACCAATCAAGATATTCTTATATAATTTAGATAAAAACCATGAAGAAAAATTTATAGTACCTAATCATCCTAATAACCCTGAAATGGGCACACATAAAATTATTTTTACTAATACTATATATATTGAACGTTCAGATTTTAAAGAAAAATATGACAAAAAATACAAAAGATTAAAACTAGGAGAAAAAATACGTTTAAGATATGCTTACATAATCAGAGCAGATAAAATAGAAAAAGATGAAAAAAATAACATCATCAGTATAATATGTTATTGTGATCTAAATACTTTAGGTAAAAAACCAGAAAATAATAAGAACCCCCCAGTAATACACTGGATTTCAAAAAAAAATGCACTTGCCGCGGAATTTAGATTATATGATAAATTATTTAATATAAAAAATCCAGAACAAGAAAAAGATTTTTTATCATATATAAATTTAGAATCTTTAAAAAAAAAATACGGTTTTATAGAAAAAAAAATAGGAGAAAAAATACGAGAAGAGATTGATCGTGACAATCCAAAATTATTTTTTCAATTTGAAAGAATCGGTTATTTTTGCGTAGATAAAGTAGATTCAAAAAAAGATTATTTCGTTTTTAACCGTACTGTTAAATTACGAGATATATGGAATTTAAAAAAAAAATAAAAAAATAGAATATGTTCTTGTGAAAATTTTTATATTAAAAACATATTTTATGGTCAAAAACCATAAAAAATATTTCAAACTCAAAACTTATTTATTTTAACTAATATTTTTATATTTAGTATGACTAAAAATTATATTTTTATTACTGGTGGAGTCGTTTCATCTTTAGGGAAAGGTATTGCAGCTGCCTCCTTAGGAGCAATACTAAAAGCACGAAATTTGAAAACAACAATTATCAAACTGGATCCATATATTAATGTAGACCCTGGCACAATCAGTCCGATTCAACATGGAGAAGTATTTGTTACTGAAGATGGTTCTGAAACAGATTTAGATTTAGGACACTATGAACGTTTTATTCATACAAAAATGACATTTTTAAATAATTTTACTACGGGTGGAGTATATTCTCAAGTTTTAAAAAAAGAAAGAAGAGGTGATTATTTAGGAGCCACTATTCAAGTAATACCTCATATTACTAATGCTATTAAAGAAAGAATTGTTTTATGTTCACAAGACAATAATATGATTCTTGTGGAGATAGGTGGAACTGTTGGCGATATTGAATCGCTTCCGTTTTTAGAAGCAATTCGCCAAATGGCGGTTGATATTGGACGAAAAAATGTTATATATATACACTTAACACTAGTACCCTATATTACAACCGCAGGTGAAATAAAAACAAAACCTACACAACATTCAGTTAAACAATTACTATCTATAGGAATACAACCAGATATTTTAATCTGTCGTTCTGAACGTACTGTACCAATTGATGAAAGAAAAAAGATTGCGTTATTTTGTAATGTACCAGTTAACGCTGTTATATCTTTAAAAGATGTTGATTCAATATATAAAATACCAAAATTATTAAAAAATCAAAAACTAGATGACTATATTTGCGAATATTTTAAATTAAATGTGCCTGAAGCTAATTTAACAGAATGGGAAAAAGTAATTCACGCAGAAAAAAATTATAATGACAGCATTATTATTGGAATTATTGGAAAATATGTCAGATTACCTGATGCATACAAATCAGTTATAGAAGCACTTAAACATGCAGGTTTTAAAAATAAAATAAAAGTAAATATAAAATTAATTGATTCAAGAGACATAGAAAATAAAACATTTGAAACATTAAAAAATCTGAATGGCATTTTAATACCCGGGGGTTTTGGTGATCGAGGTATCACAGGAAAACTGTTGTCTATCCAATATGCACGAGAAAATAATGTTCCATATTTCGGTATTTGTTTAGGAATGCAAATAGCAATTATAGAATTTGCACAAAATGTTGTTAGAATTAAAGATGCAAATTCAACAGAATTTGATCCTGGATGCAAATACCCTATTATTCATTTGATAAAAAACTGGAATAATAGTGCACCTGAACATTATAATGAAAAAGAGAATGATATTAACTTAGGTGGAACTATGAGATTAGGTGGTCAAACTTGTAAACTAAAAGAAAATAGTTTATCTCGAAAATTATATAATCAAGAGATCATCACAGAAAGACATAGACATCGATATGAAGTAAATAACATTTTATTTAAAAAAATAGAAAATGCAGGACTTCAAGTAACAGGACGTTCTAATAAAAATGTAGTGGAAATTGTAGAATTGTCTAATCACCCATGGTTTTTAGGATGTCAATTTCATCCTGAATTCACTTCTACACCACGTGATGGACACCCATTATTTATAGATTTTATAAGATCAGCAGGAAAATACAAAAAAAATTTTATATAAAATTTTTTTAAACATACTGAGGCTAAAATGTCTAGAATTATAAAAGTTATAGCTCGCGAAATAATAGATTCTCGAGGGAACCCTACTATAGAATCTGAAGTACATTTAGAAGGAGGTTTTATTGGATTAGCTTCTTCCCCTTCAGGAGCTTCTACAGGCTCTTTAGAAGCTTTAGAATTAAGAGATAAAAATAAAAATAGATTCTTGGGAAAAGGAGTAAAAAAAGCAGTTTCTTTAATAAATGAAAAAATAAATAGTGCACTGAAAAATCAAAATGCTAAAAATCAAAAAGATATTGATCGTATTATGATTAATCTGGATGGAACAGAAAATAAATCCAAATTAGGTGCGAACTCAATTTTATCTGTCTCTTTAGCTGTTGCAAAAGCAGCTGCTGCATCTAAAAGAATGCCTTTATATGAACATATTGCAGAAATTAACGAAACGCCAGGTGTTTTTTCTATGCCTTTGCCAATGATCAATATTATTAATGGTGGGAAACATGCTAACAATAATATTGATATTCAAGAATTCATGATTCAACCAATTAGTGCAAAAACAATAAAAGAGGCTATACGTATAGGCTGTGAAGTATTTCAAGTATTAGGTCAACTTCTCCAAGAAAAAGGAATGAACACAACAGTAGGAGATGAAGGAGGATACGCGCCAAATTTAAAATCTAATGAAGAAGCTTTAAATATTATTCAAGATGCTATACATAGAACTAATTATATATTAGGGAAAGATATACGATTAGCGATAGATTGTGCTGCTTCAGAACTATATAACAAAAAAGAAAAACAATATCGACTAAAGGGGGAAAATGTTCTTTTTTCTTCAAAAGAACTGACTCATTATTTAGAAAAATTATCTAAAAAATATCCCATAACTTCAATTGAAGACGGACAAGATGAATCTGATTGGGAAGGATTTTTATATCAAACAAATCTTTTAGGCAGTAAAATGCAACTAGTGGGAGATGATTTATTTGTCACAAATACAAAAATTTTTAAAAAAGGAATAGAAAAAGGTATCGCTAATTCTATATTAATAAAGCTAAATCAAATTGGAACATTAACTGAAACAATAGAAGCGATAAAAATGGCAAAAAAAGCAAACTATAGTGTTATTATTTCTCATCGATCAGGTGAAACAGAAGATACTTCTATAGCAGATCTGTCTGTAGGAACATCATCAGGACAAATTAAAACTGGTTCTATGAGTCGATCTGACAGGACTGCAAAATACAATCAATTAATTAGAATAGAAGAAAATTTAGGTCAAAAAAATGCTCCTTTTCATGGTTTAAAAGAAATTAAATCAGCATTTTAGATTTTTAAAAGCAAATTAAATATATTAAAAAAGAATCAGGTATTTTAAAAATATGCCTGCTTCTTACCTAATAGAAATATTGTATTTATTTGAAATAGTATAGTACTTGACACATATAAATATATTTTAAAAATTTATTTTTTGAATATAAATAAAAATATAAGATTATTTCATTAGTATGATAATACTAATATCATAAATTTTCAAAAAATTTATAACATTCTGAATCTTAAATAAGATTTCATAAAAATTTTATATTAAAATAATCTATTATCTAATTTTTTCTGGATGATTTTTTATATTTTATGAAATGCACTATATATTTTATGAATAAATATAAAATTATAAATATAAATATTTTAATCTTGTAAAATTTATATAGTTTATTTTAAATTTTTAAAATATAATCAATTAAATATTTTTATTAATTTTAGGTAAAATATTCAATGGATTAATAGATTTTCCTAAATAACGTATTTCAAAATAAAGTTGTGCTAAATGAGTGTCAGATGACAAACCCATTGTAGCAATTTGCTGTTGTTTATAGACCTGATCTTTTTCTTTTACTAAAACTGAATTATTAAAAGCATAAATACTAAGATAATTTTTATTATGTCTAATAATAATCAATCGACCATATTTTTTAAATAAATCACTAACAAATACAACTTCGCCTGTAGCAGCAGCAAAAACTGGTTGTCCTTTAAAACCAGAAATTTCTATTTTTTTATCGTCTAATTTATCATTATAAAAATATTTCATATGTTTGTTTTTAACAGGCCAATTCCAATCATTAGAAAAATAAAAAGATTTTAAATTCGAAGAATTATTATTTTCTTTCAATTTATTACTGCAAAAAAAACATATTTCATTTAACTTTGTATTATTCTTTAAAAAATTTTTGATGTTCAAAGGTGTTTTAAAAATTAACTCACAGGCACTATAATTTTTTTTAGTGCTATTTTGTACGCTTGTAATAAAACAATTATTTTTTTTTGTATTAATTAAAAAATCTCCCATCCATATTTTTTGACCTACAATTATTTTGTAAGGTTTTTTAATAAAATTAAATTTAGACAATTGATGAAAATTGTGACCAGAGTTTTTAGAAATCGAATAAAGAGTATCTTTTGATTTTACAATATAAAAAATCTTAAATCGATTCTCTTGAAAAAAACCAATAAAATTTTCATTGCGAATAACAATTTCTGGTCTTTTTAAAAAAAAATTTTTTTTATACTTTAAAAATCTAAAACATTCATTTTTATTCAAAAATAAAAAATTTTTTGTATTTTGTTTGATAAAATAGAAATTAGAATTATTCTGGTAATTGATAGATAATCCTAATACTAAATTATTAAAAAAAAATAATAAAAATATTAAAAAAAATAATTTAAATAAAAAAAATTTTAGCTGCATTAATTTTATCCGTTTAATTTTAAAAAATAAATTTCTTACGTAATATTTTTTACACATCTAAAAAATTCAAAAATATACTTTTTATTTAAATATATTTTTTACTTTTTATAAGCATTGCAATTGCTTGACAAGCAATTCCCTCTTTTCTGCCAATGCATCCTATTGTTTTAGAGCTTGTAGACTTAATGCTAATATTATTCAATTCAGTATTAAGATCTAATGATAAATTTGATCTCATAAAAAATATATAAGGTAACATTTTAGGATCTTCTGCAATAATAGTAATATCAATGTTACATATGTCATAGTTTTGCAATTTAATTTTTTTCCAAATTTTTCGTAATAATATTCTGCTATCAATATTTTTATATAAGTCACTATTACTTGGGAAAAAAGTGCCAATATCACCTAATGCAGTAGCACCTAATAAAGCATCTATCAGAGCATGTATTAATAAATCACCATTAGAATGAGCAATTAAACCCGTATGATGCGGAATCAAAACACCACCGATAATTAATGGTTTTATACTTCCAAAAGAATGAAGATCAAAACCATAGCCAATTCTCATGATAATACCTCTTTTTTATTCATCTACATTATTTTTTAAATAGAAATTTGCAAGAATAAGATCTTCAGGCCAAGTAATTTTAATATTTCTACAACTTCCTACTATTAACCATGGGTTATATCCACAATATTCTAACGCCGATGCTTCGTCTGTGATGTTAATTTCATCTTTAATAGTTTTTTTCAAACAATCTTTGAGCAAATTCATTTGAAATAACTGAGGAGTTAAAGCATGCCATAAATTCTTTCTATTTACAGAACATAATACTTTTTCTTGTTTTGAATTGCTATATTTGATAGTGTCAGATACAGGACGGGCTAAAATAGCACCTACTGGATTTTTTTTAATAATAGATATTAATTTCTCTAAATCTTTATAACTCAAACACGGACGAACTGCGTCATGTACTATCACCCAATCTACATTTTTTGCTGCTATTAATCCTGATAAAACTGAATCAATTCTTTTTTTGCCACCAATTACAGAAATAATACGAGAATTAGAAGATATAGGTAATTTATGAAAGCAATTATCTTTTTGATTTAAACTTACAATAATACGAACTATATTGGGATGTAATAATAACGTTGTTAAAGTATGTTCAAGAATAGTACGATTTTGAATTTTTATATATTGTTTTGGTAAATCTATTTGCATTCTACTACCTATTCCAGCAGCAGGTACAACAGCTATAATTTTGGGTGAAAAAAAATTATACAAGATCATTTTATATCCAAGATAACACCATAAAAAATTTTATTAGAAATTTAATATAAAGAAAATTTTCTATTTAAAACAAATCATATAAATGTTATTTTTCTTTTTTATTGTCATTAAGATGATTATTGAAATTTTTAATCTCTAAGATTATTTGATTATTACGTATATCAAGAGATTCATTATTTTTTTTTTGTATTGCAACTTTTTTATATATTTTTATATAATCTAAAATACCATTTTTCCCTAACCAAAGAGAATATTGCAACCAAAAAAGTAAAAATAACAAAAATATTTTTAGTATCTTCATATTTTACTCTAAAAAATAATTTTGTTTAAATAAAGATTTTTATCATGAAAATACATTAATCCGTTCTCAAGCAAGATATAACATGATGATCATATAAAATCTTTATTATTTTTTTCAGGTTATTATCTAAAGATTCTGTGCCATTTAAAAGAATATCAGGTTTGTTAGGAATTTCATACATAGATTGCACGCCTGTAAAATTAGATATTTCTCCAGTACGAGCTTTTTTATATAATTTTTTAGGATCTCGTAATTCACAGACATCAATCGGTGTATCAACAAAAACTTCTAAAAAATTTTCTTTTCCTAACATTTTGCAAATCATTTCTCTTTGATATTTATAAGGACAAATAACTGACACTAATGTTATCATACCAGCGTCTAGCATTATTTTAGTTACTTCTCCAATACGTCTAATGTTTTCATCCCTATCAACAACACTAAAACTTAAATCAGAACACAAACCAGACCTGATATTATCTCCATCTAATAAATAACTATTAATTCCATTCTTGAATAGAATCTTTTCCAAAAAATTAGCTATAGTTGATTTTCCTGAACCTGAAAGTCCAGTAAACCATACCGCAATAGATTTATGATTATTTTTTTTTTCACGTTTTACACGTGTAATTGAATATCTTTGCCAAACAATATTATTTTTCATTTTAATTAAAAACCTTCTTTTTCAAAAGTTTCGGTATATTCCAGTGCGGAAAATATCGAGAAATTAAATCATGAAAATCTGACTCAAAATCTTTCTTATTATTATAAAATATCTTTTCTTTTTTTTCTAAACTATTTACAATCATTCCAGCACCGACTGTGATGTTTGTTAAAAGATCAATAAAAATCATATTACCTGTCATTCTATTTTCTTTATAATTATCAAAAATCATAGGTTCACTAAAAATAATTTTCACTCGACCAATACTATTTAAACCAAGAGAATCACTTGTTAATTTTTGTAAAGTGTTAATATCTATCTTAAATAAAATTTCTTTTATATAAACTCGTATTTTCTTGCTAGACAATTTCACATTGTATGATTGTCCTGCTAATAAAATATTTTCTGTCATCCAAACAATATCAATAATAGATTCTGTAGAAGGTTGTAAAAGTGAATCAACATTTACAAAAAAATCACCACGATTAATATCTATTTCATCTTTTAAAACTATTGTAATAGATTGACCAATTTCTGCTTTTTTTAAGTTTTTTTTAAAAGTTACAATACGAGAAACATGAGATTTTATATTTGCGGGTAATATTTTGATAGGTTGTCCAGTATGAATTTCACCGGATAGTAGTATTCCAGAATATCCACGAAAATTTGAATTAGGACGATTGATGTATTGAACTAAAAATCTAATTTCTTCTACATTAGTACTACTTTTAATTTTTATAGTTTCTAATAAACTTAGCAATGTTAAACCTTGGTACCAAGGCATCAATTTTTTTTTACAAACAATATTTTCACCAAGTAATGCTGATATTGGAATAAAAAAAATATTCAAATCACTTGGAAGTTTTTTAGAAAAATGTAAAAAGTTTTTTTTAATATTTAAAAATATTTCTTTTTTATAGTCTACTAAATCCATTTTATTAACAGCAACAATTAAGTTTTTTATGCCTAATAAACTAGAAATAAAACTATGTCGGTAAGTCTGTTCTGATAATCCTTTTCTAGCATCAACTAACAAAATAGACAAATCACATGTAGAAGCCCCTGTCACCATATTACGAGTATACTGTTCATGACCAGGTGTATCTGCAATAATAAATTTTCTTTTATCTGTAGAAAAATAACGATAAGCCACATCAATTGTAATTCCTTGTTCACGTTCTGATTGTAATCCATCCACTACTAGTGCAAGATCTATTTCAGATCCTTGCGTTCCATGACGTTTACTATCATTTTTTAAAGAAAATAATTGATCATCATAAATGTGCTGTGTATCATGTAACAAACGACCAATTAATGTACTTTTCCCATCATCTACGCTCCCGCATGTTAAAAATTTTAATAAAGTTTTTTTCTGTTGAAAATCAAACCATTTCTTAAAATTATCTTTTATATTAATATTCATTTTTTAAACTTCTCTTTTTTAGAAATAACCTTGTCTTTTTTTGAATTCCATGGAACTTTTTTGATCATAATCAATAGCTCGTCCAGTTCGTTCACTTGTTTTTACTATTAACGTTTCTTTAATTACGTCTTCAATATTTTTAGCTTCTGATTCAACTGGATTAGTTAAAGGCCAACAACCTAATGTGCGAAATCTAATCATTTTTTCTTTTATGACCTCATTAGAATTTATTTTAATACGATTATCATCAATCATAATTAACACTCCATTTCTTTCTAATACTGGACGCAGAGCAGCAAAATAAAGAGGAACAATTTCAATTTTTTCCATAAAAATATATTGCCAGATATCTAATTCAGTCCAGTTTGAAAGCGGAAAAACACGGATATTTTCTCCCTTGTTAATTTGACCGTTATAGTTCCACCATAACTCGGGACGTTGTTTTTTTGGATCCCATTGATGAAATACATCACGAAAAGAATAGATGCGCTCTTTAGAGCGTGATTTTTCTTCATCTCGTCTAGCACCACCAAATGCAGCATCAAAACCATATTGATTTATAGCTTCTTTTAATCCTTCTGTTTTCATAATATCTGTATACTTACTACCTCCATATTGAAAGGGATTCAAATTTAATGATTTTCCTTTTGAATGAGAGTGAACTATTAATTCTACTTTTGAAGTACGAGCAACGTAGTCTCTGAAAAGATACATTTCTTTAAATTTCCATCCAGTATCTATATGTAACAAGGGAAATGGTATTGAACTAGGATAAAAAGCTTTTTTTGCTAAATGCAACATCACTGAAGAATCTTTTCCAATAGAATATAACATTACGGGATTTTCAAATTCTGCAACTACTTCTCTCATTATATAAATACTTTCTGATTCTAATTGACGCAAATGAGTAATGTTTTTTTTAAACATCATTTTCCCTTAAATTAACTGTACTGAAAAAATGTATTTTAAATGTCATTTAATACATTTTATTTTGAAACCAGGCTAGTTTTTTATGTAAATTAACAACATCTCCAATAATCAATAAAGATGGAGTTATAGTGTATTTTATAATATTCTCAATATCGTTCAAACATCCTATCGTAACTTTTTGATCAACAGTAGTTCCTTTTTCAATAATAGCAATTGGTGTTAACTTCGATCGGCCGAATGTAATAAGTTTTTTAGCAATATATATAGCTCGGAAGGTTCCCATATATATGACTAAGGTATAAGAGGAATCACATAGAATTGACCAATTATTCGAAAAACCATCAGTAGACTTATGTCCAGTAATAAATATAACACCTTGTGCATATTTGCGATGTGTCAGGGGTATTCCAGTATAAGCTGAAATACCAGTTGCAGAAGTAATGCCCGGTACAACTTGAAAATTAATACCTGCATTTTTTGCAGCTTCTATTTCTTCCCCTCCTCGTCCAAAAATAAAAGGATCTCCTCCTTTTAAACGTACTACTTTTTTCCCTTGTTTTGCTAGAAATATCAACAATTTAATAATTTTATCCTGAGTAATATTTTTAAAACCAGCACGTTTTCCAACACATATGCATTTTGCATCACGACGAATTAAATTTAACACATCTTCAGAAACTAAATAATCATATAAAACAACATCTGCTTGCTGTAATATTTGTAGTCCTCTTAAAGTTAATAAACCACTATCTCCTGGTCCAGCACCTACTAAAATAATTTCACCTGTTAATAAATTATTTTTATGCATATTCTGTTTTAAAATATTAATTGCTTGTTCTTTTTTTCCATTAAGAATATGTTCAACAAAAATACTTGTAAATAACTTTTCCCAAAATCGACGTCTTTCTAAAAAATTAGAAAAATGTTGTTTAATTGCTGATCTCCACTTACCAGCAACTTTAGCAACATCGCCTAATTTTATCGGCAAAATAGCTTCAATTTTTTCACGTAATAAACGCAATAATACGGGAGCAGTACCACCAGAAGAAATAGCTATAATTATAGGAGAACGATCGATAATAGAAGGGAAAATAAAAGAGCACTTTGATTTATTGTCAACAATATTGACTAATAAAGAACGCTCATTACATTTTTTAAATATATATTCATTTAATTTTTCATCATTTGTAGCTGAAATAACTAAAAAAATTTTTTTTAAATAAACTAAATCGAATGTTTTAGATAACCAATTTATTTTTTTCTCATGTAAAAGAAATTTTATTTCCGCACATAATTCTTTAGCAATAACATTAATTTTAGCTTTAGCACGAAGTAATAGTTTAATTTTATTAAAAGCTACTTCTCCAGCACCAATGACTAAAATATTTTTAGATTTTAAATCTACAAAAATAGGAAGATAATTCACAGCAACCTTATTTAAAAAAATTTATTAGTAAAAAACGTCATGAAACTTATCTTATAATTGAAATACTAAGAATATTAAAAAAATTTATTTTATATAAATAAAATTTTTAAAAAGTATGTATTTATTACATAAAAAAGTATAAAAGATATATTTTTAAGAAAATATTTTTAATGATTGAAATATTATTGTACTAAAAATTTTTATTATTCTAAAATAAGAAAAAATCATTAAAAAGAAATTTACATGTAAAATAATTTATGATTTATAGATTAAATCATTTGCAAAATAAATAATTTATGATTTTCTTGATTATAAAAAATCATGTAATTTTCTAGGGTAAAAATTTTGCTAATAATTTTAAAACTATTTAATTTAATTCTCGTGTAAACCACATTCACGTTTTAAACCAAAAAAACGAGTTTCTTCTTCTGACATACCAGGCATATGTTTTTTAGTCGTATGAGTATCGCCCACAGATAAATATCCATTCTGATATAAAGGATGAACATGTAAGTTATTTTTTTTGATATAATTATCGATTTGATTGTTCGACCAATCGAGTATCGGTAATATTTTAAATATTCCCTTTTGCACAGAAAGATATGATAATGCACTTCGACTTTTTGATTGATCAAAACGCAATCCAGCAAACCATGTTTTTACTGATAATTTATTCAAGGCAAAATTCATTGGCTGTACTTTGTTCATATTATTATAAAAATTAATTCCCTCTATTCCTTTTTCCCATAATTTTCCATATCGTGCTTCCTGCCAAGCTGGAGATATTTTAGATCTAAAAACTTTGAGATTCAAACTCAACTTATTAGTTAACGTATCAATAAAATCATATGTTTCTGGAAATAAATAACCTGTATCAATTAATATAACAGGAATATCAGGTTTTTGTTTAGTTACAAGATGTAATAATACTATTGATTGAATACCAAAACTAGATGATATGATTTGTATATGAGGTAAATTTTTTAATGCCCAAGAAATACGCTCTTCTGCAGAAAAATTTGATATCTCAAAATTAGCTTCTGATAGTATTTTATTTTTTTTTTTAGAATTTAATAGATTATTAATATCTTTAATGTGAAATATAGACATTATGTTTTCTCCATATTAACTCCAGAAATCATTAATAGGATTAATAATTTCTTTAACAAAATTTTTTCTAATAACAAAATCTCCAAAATCTTCTTGTTTTTTTCGTTCATTAGACCAGGCTTTAATCAAATATTTTAAATGAATTAATATTTCTTTTTCAGTTATATTTTCTTTGTAAATTTTTGGAATGCGATTTCCTATCCGACTTCCACCTATGTATAAATTATATCGCCCAATAGATTTTCCAATTAAACCAATTTCAGCTAATAAAGATCTACCACAACCATTAGGACATCCAGAAACACGTAAAATTATACTCTCTTTTTCCACACCATATTTTAACATGATATTTTCTAATTGAGTAATAAAATAAGACAACATACGTTCCGCTTCAGCCATTGCTAAAGGACAAGTAGGAAACGAAACACAGGCCATAGAGTTTTGTCGTAAATTACTAATTTTATTTTTTAATCCATGCGATAAAGCTATTTTTTCTATTTGATCTTTATTTTTTTCAGATACTTCAGAGATAATTATATTTTGATTAGATGTAATTCTAAAATTACCATCATGAATTTTTGCGATTTTTAATAATCCAGATTTAAAAGATGTATTATTGTCATCATATATACGACCATTTTGCACAAACAATGTTAAACTCCAATTATTATTAATATCTTTAATCCAACCAAATCTATCTCCTCTGCTAATGAAATTGTAATTGCGGATTGGTTCAAAATTAAAATTTGCTCGTTTTTCAATTTCTTTTTTAAAAGCAGACAAACTAAAATTATTTATAGTATATCTAGTTTTAGCATTTGCACGATCAGTACGATTTCCCCAATCTCGTTGAGTAGTTACTATAGCCTGAGCAATAGATAAAACTTTATCTATTGGAACATAACCTATTTCTTTTGCAAGAAATGGCCACGTCTTTCTATTTCCATGAATAAAAGATAATCCTCCACCAATTAATACATTAAAACCAATAATTTTTTCATTTTCAGCAATAACAATAAAATTCATATCATTGGCATATAAATCTACATCATTATATGGTGGAATTACTACTGTTGTTTTGAATTTTCTGGGTAAGTATGTTTTCCCTAATATAGGTTCTTTCTCAGTAGTAATAATTTTTTTCTGATCTAACCAAATTTCTGCATAAGCTCTGGTGCGAGGCAATAAAAAATCTGAAATTTTCTGTGCCCATTCATAAGCTTGTTGATGAATGAAAGATTCCAAAGGATTTGATGTGCAAAGTACATTTCTATTTACATCATTAGCGGTACCCAAAGAATCTAATCCTATACTGTGTAACATTTTATGTGCATCTTTTAAACGTTTTTTTAAAATACCATGAAATTGAAAAGTTTGACGATTAGTTAATCGAATAGTTCCATATAATGTATATTTTTTAGCAAAGTAATCAATTTTTAACCATTTTTTTGCTTGTATAACTCCTCCGGGTAATCGACAGCGAAGCATCATTGCATAGCGTGGTTCTAGTTTTTGTTGATTGCGTTCTAAACGTATATCACGATCATCTTGCTGATACATACCATGAAATCGGATAAGTGAAAAGTTATCTCCACTAAAACCATTAGTAATCTCATTTTTTAAATCATCAACGATTGTGCCTCGAAGGTAATTACTATTTTCTTTAATACGTTCAGCATCAGTTAACTTTTTTTCTAAAACCATCTTAATGTATTTTTTTTTCATTAGTATACATCTCTTTTATAACGTTTTTTTAAACGAAGATCATTTAAAAATTCATGAGAATTTTCAAGGTTTAATCCGCTATTTTGAATAATAATATCTAATAATGATTTTTCAACATCTTTTGCCATTTTAGAAGCATTTCCACAAACATATATTTCGGCTCCTTCTTGTATCCAAGACCATATTTCTTTTCCATTTTCTCTTATTTTATCTTGCACATATATTTTATTTTCTTGATCTTTTGACCAAGCTAAATGCATATTGGTAATAAGTCCTTTTTTTATGTATTGTTGCCATTCTGTTTGATATAAAAAATCTTCAGTAAAATTAGGATTTCCAAAAAAAATCCAATTTTTCCCCTGAGATCCATCATTATCTCTTTGCTGCATAAAAGCACGAAAAGGAGCAATTCCTGTACCTGAACCAATCATTATTATTGGAGTGTTTTGATTAGAAGGTAATCTAAAATTATTATTAGATTCAATAAAAATATTAATTGTATCATCAGGTTTTAGAGATTGTGAAAGATAACCAGAAGCGCCTCCCAAATATAAACAACCAGAAATTAACTTTTTCACAACTCCAACTGTAATATGAATTTCATCATAAATTTCTGCTTGCGACGAAGAAATAGAATATAATCTAGGTGTCAATGGGCGAAGTAAACTGATTAATTGTTCGGAAGATAATTTTGATGGATGATCATTTATCATTTTAATTAAAGGTGTTTGAATGGTATAGTTTTCTAAACTAACATCATCAGATACAATATTTTTTAAAAATTGATTGTTTGCAAAACTTGCGTATTTTTGAACAATTTTTTTAGTATTAGTTGTTAATTCGAAATTATTTTTCAAAGCATCAAAAATTGTAATAACATTATTTTTAAGTTTAATTTTCTCAAAAATATTGATAGAGAGTAATTCTAATATATTTTTCACTAAATCAGTATTGTTTTTATACCAAACACCAACTGCATCACCAGGTATATAATTAATATTCAAATTACTAATATCAATTTCAATATGACGAACATCTTTCTCAGAATTACGACCAGTAATTTTTTGATTTGTTAAAATCACAGCCGTAGCAGGATTTGTTTTATTATAAATAGATTTTAAAAATTTAGACTTATCTTCTTTTTTCAAATTTAAAAAAGAAGATTCTGGAGTTATTTTTTGAAAATTATTAATCGATACCAATAAATCTTGAGACCATTGATTATAATCATCTTCATATTCAATATCAGCATCAAATCGATTTAATAAAGGATTTCCACCTAACTCTTTGAATCTATTATCAAAATCTTTCCCTGCTTGACAAAAAAGATTATAGGATGTATCTCCTAAACCAAAAATACTATAATGTAAATCATTCAATTTAGGTGCATGTTTTGACATTATAAATTTATATAAAGATAATGCTTCTTCTGGAGGCTCACCTTCACCTTGAGTAGAAATAATTAAAATTAATATTTTTTCATTTTTTATTTTTTTAAATTTATAATCAATCGCATTAATTAAAAGACTTTTTTTGTTATTTTTATTAAAATACTGATAAAGACGTTCAGACAATAATTTTGCATTACCGGTTTGAGAAGCA
The DNA here is from genome assembly GCF_056343165.1 of Buchnera sp. (in: enterobacteria). Classification (NCBI taxonomy): domain Bacteria; kingdom Pseudomonadati; phylum Pseudomonadota; class Gammaproteobacteria; order Enterobacterales; family Erwiniaceae; genus Buchnera; species Buchnera sp. (in: enterobacteria). Next base: position 25,536 of record NZ_JBWHTS010000003.1, read on the forward strand.
GAAATAATCGTAATAATTTGTTCCTGATTATTTGATTTATTTTTTTTAACAGATGTTGTATTAGACGTTTGATTTGCGATTTTCCAAAAATAACCTGACAACCAAGCACTTTGAATATCAGTACAAGTGCTTTCAAGTTGTTTTAAATTATTTAATTGTTCTGGGTTTAATGGAAGTAACAAATCAAACATATTTTCATTTTTCATTATACTAAATATCCAAATTTTATTACATTAAAAAACTATATTATTAATAGAATATAATTTACATAAAACATTTATATTTTAATCTTAATTTAGCAATCAAATTAAAATTTTATATAAAATTATTTATTTTCAAAATTTTAAACAAATAATTGACTTAATGTCTTAAGCATGAACAAACTGTTAAAAAATATTAAATACTTTCTAGTTCTTTCAATTTTATTTTTGCATTTTGTATAACACTATTCGGTAATCCGGATAACGAAGCAACAGATATACCATAACTTTTATTTGATATACCATTTTTAATTTTATATAAAAAAGCTATATAAGAATTAGTTTCAACAGCAGTAAAATGAAAATTCCTTACAAATTTTTCTGTCGATTCTAATTTTGTTAATTCAATAAAATGAGTAGATAAAAGTATCATAGATTGGTTCTTATTAATTAAATGTTTAGAACATGACCAAGCTAAAGATAAACCCTCATTTCTTGCAGTTCCTCTACCTAACTCATCAATTAAAACTAAACTATTAGATGTTGCATTATGAAGAATATTAGACATTTCTGTCATTTCCATCATAAATGTCGAAAATCCATTGCTCAAATCATCTGCAGCACCAATTCTTGTGAAAATTTTATCAATTGAACCAATCAAAGCATATCTGGCAGGGACAAAACTACCTGTCCAAGCCATTATTACAATAAGAGCAATTTGACGCATATAGGTACTTTTTCCACCCATATTTGGACCGGTTATAATAAGCATTCTTTGTTTTTTTGACAAAACAACAGAATTACTTATAAACGGTGTCTTTAAAAAACATTCAATAACCGGATGACGACTATCTAATAAAGAAATACCATATTTTTTAGTCATTATAGGGCACACATAATTTAAAGATATAGAACGTTCGGATAAATTTACTAGAACATCTAATTCTGATAGTGCTAATGCACTACTTTGTAATTTTTCTAAAAAAGGTTCTATAAAATCAAAAATTTCTAAATATAATTTTTTTTCTAAAAATAAAGATTTAATTTCTGAATTAGAAACTTTTTTTTCATATTCTTTTAATAAAGGAATACTGTAACGCTCAGTATTTTTTAATGTTTGTATTTTTATATAATGTTGGGGGACTAAATAAGCATGACGTTTACTTACCTGAATATAATAACCAATGATTTTATTAAATCTGATTTTCAACGATTGAATCATTAATTTTTTTTTTTCTTGTTCTTCAAAATTGTTAATGTATTTTTTAGAGTTGATTTTAATAGATCGCAATTCATCTAGTTGAATATTATAAAATGAAGCTATTACACCTCCATCTCTAATAGATCTAGATGGTTTTGAACTAATTGCTTTTTTTAATAAAAACAAAATTTTATTAAAATATCCAATAGAAAGGCGTATTTTTTGTATATGTTTGAACTTTATTTTTTTCAAAATTAAATGTAAATTCGGTAAAATTTCTAGTGTAGAACGCATTCGTATAAAATCATGAGGTGAGGCAGTACGTAAAGCTAAACGAGAATAAATTCTTTCTAAATCATTAACTTGACGAAGAATAGGTTGTAATTCTTTATAAAAAGATTGTAAAAACTTAACACTTTCATGACGATTTCTAACTACTGTAAAATTTTTTAATGGAGAGTTTAACCAACGGTTTAACATCCTACTACCCATAGATGTAACTGTTTTATTTAATATTGAAGATAGAGTATTTTTTTTTTCTCCTGAAATATTCTGAGTAATTTCTAAACTTTTTCGTGTGCTAAAATGCATGAAAATATGATCTTTTATATAATTATATTTCAACTCACGAATATTAGGCAAAACAGTCATCTGCATTAATTTAACATATTGCAGCAAACAACCAGCAGCACGTATTACAAAATTATCTTTTTCTATGCCAAATCCATTTAAACTATAAGTATTAAATTGTAAATTAAGTAATTTGAATGATGTATCTAAATCAAATTCTAATAATGAACGTTTTCGAATACATTTTCTTTTTTCAATTAAAAAAATATCTGAAAAATTTTCTGGATAAAGTATTTCTTTAGGGTTTGTACGTTCAATTTCTGATAGTAAATCACTAGTGTGAAAAAATTTAGACACACCAAAAAAACCTAAAGAAACATCTAAAATAGAATATCCAAACTGATTATTCTCCTTCCAAATAGCAGCTATGAAATTATCTTCATTTTCATCAAGAAACGCTTCATCTGTAATGGTCCCGGGAGTAATTACACGCACTACTTTGCGCGAAATCAATTTATTTTTATGATTAGTGCTGTTTTCTTGATTACATATTGCAATAGACTCACCTAATTTTACAAGTTTGGATAAATAATATTCTGATTTATCACACGGAACTCCAGCCATAGGTATAATTTTATTATCTGAATACCCCTTTTTTGTTAAAGTAATTTTTAATAATTTAGAAATACGTTCAGCATCTTTATAAAATAACTCATAAAAATCACCCATTTGATAAAAAAGTAACATGTCAGGATATTGCGATTTCAAGGATAAATACTGTCTTATCATTGGAGTATGGTTCTCGATATTAGCATCTATCTTGTCTTTTTTTTCATATTTTTTTTTCATAATATAAAATTCATAATTCTCTACTTCACAAGTAATATTAAATCTAAATAATATTAAAACTATAATACATTTATAGTAATATATATATTAGTAATATATACAATATCTTAGCAATATATATAGTATTTTACTTTTATATACATTATATTATTTAAAGATCACTTTTATAATAATTAATTATATAAAAAATAAAAAAACAATTAGGTGATCAAAATGAAAAAAAAATTAATTATTTTATGGATTCTTATTTTATCTTGCAATATTTCTGCTTATGAATTTGAAAATGGGAAAGAATATACTACAAAAAATAAAATCATATCTGATATCCCTAATGTAATAGAATTTTTTTCATTTTTTTGTCCATATTGTTATGAATTTGAAAAAACACATAATACAAAATATTTAATCAAAAATAATATTAAAAAAGATATAAATTTTCAAATTTATCATGTGAATTTTTTAGAGGAAGAGTTAAGCGCTATTTTAACTAAATCTTGGATAATAGCACAACAAATGGGAATTGAAAAAAAAATAATTTTACCCATTTTCAAGGGCATTCAGGAAACTCATACAATTAATAATATTAATAATATTAAAAAAATATTTAAAACAGAAGCAGGTGTCAGTGAAAGAAAATTTAATAGTTTCTGGAATAGTTTAACAATTGAAGTATTGGTTAAAAAACAACAAAAAGATATTCAAAAATCTAATTTAGAAAATATTCCAACAATGCTTATCAATGGGAAATATGTAATCGATTATTCAAAAATAGAAGAGATTTTTAAAGATAGTTTTTCTCAAAAATATATTGATTTAATTAAATTTTTGATAAATAAAAAATAAATTATTTTTAATGTTCATCATTTTTTATTAAAAAGTATATTTTAAGATAAAAATATTTATAAAAAAGAAAAAACATGAATGGAATAAACCACATAAATCACATAGAAAATCAACCTGTTATAATAATAGATGGAAGTTTATATTTATATTCATCTTATTACGGATTTCCCAATTTAAAAAATACTGCAGGAAAACCATTTGGAGCAATATATGGAATGTTAAAAATGATAGACAATATTTTAAGAAAATATCATAATTCAAAAAAAATTGTTATTGTATTTGATTCATCTCAAAAAACATTTAGAAAAAAAATATTTGAAGAATATAAAAAAAACAGACCACCTATGCCAAATGAACTATCTGTTCAAATTGCGTCTCTTTTTAAAATACTCAAGAAAATTGGTATTAAAATATTAACTATTCCAGGAATAGAAGCAGATGATATTATCGGAAGTTTATCTCATAAATTAGAGAAAAAAGGAGAAAAAATATTAATCATAAGTCATGATAAAGATATGCTCCAACTTGTAACAAAAAATATTAATATTTTTAACAAAAAAGATAATCGTATTATCACACCAAAGATAATCAAAGAAAAATATGGTATTAAACCTAAAGAATTTATTGATTTTTTAGCCTTAAAAGGAGATGTTTCTGATAACATTCCAGGAGTCCCTAAAATTGGCATTAAAACTGCATTATTTTTACTAAATAAATTTTCTAATATTAAAAATATTTATAATAATCTCGAAAAAATACAATTTTTACCATTTCGAAATGCTAAAAATATTGCAATGGAATTAAAAAGCAATAAAGAAATAGCTTTTCTTTCATATAAATTAGCAAAAATAAAATTAGATATTCCAATTAATATCGATTCAAAAGAAATGATTTTAAATAGATACTATTCTAAAAATATATTTCAAATTTTTAAAAAAAATATTTTTAATTCAAAAGAGAACAAAAAAATTTTGTAATAACTAAACTATATCAATAATATTTTATTAGACATCATTATTTATTTAAAATAAGATAATTGTTATACCAGTTATTTAAAACTGATTTTAACTTTTTGATACCAATTGCCTTATAAGATGAAAATAATATAACTTCAAAAAACTCTAAAAAATAATTTAGTTGCTTATATACTATATTAAATTGATTTTTTTGTTGACTTGTTTTGAGCTTATCACATTTAGTCAATAATACTAATATAGAAACTTTTTTATACAAAGCTATATCGATTATTTTTTGATCAAGTTTTTTTAATGGATATCTAATGTCCATAAGAAACACAAAACCTTTTATTTGTTTACGTTTTTCTAAATAATCATATAGCGTTTTTTGCCATTTCTCTCTAATTAATAAAGGTGCTTTTCCATAACCGTATCCAGGCAGATCAACTATTCTCAAACCTGAAACTACTTCGAAAAAATTAATTAATTGAGTTCTTCCGGGAGTTTTACTAGAACGAGATAATTTTTTTTGATTCGTCAATGAATTAATAGCACTAGATTTTCCTGAATTGGAGTAACCAACAAATGCAATTTCAATACCATCTTGAATTTCTATATCAGTTGTTTTCGTATAACTTTTTAAAAAAATTGTTTTATTATAGTCTAATGAGCTCAAAATTTAATCCTGGTTATTAAAGATATAAAAAATTAACTAAAAATTTTTTAACTTCCATAATTATAAAGAAGTATTTTATATGTATTTATAAAATTTAGCATATAAATACTATTTCCTCAATAATGAATCTCGTCTTTTAATACTATCTAAAATCAGTCCGTAATACGTCTGATTATTACTATTTTAAAGGGAAAAAAATGCATTATAATATAAGAAACATTGCCATTATAGCACATGTTGATCATGGAAAAACTACGTTGCTTGATCAACTGTTACAACAATCAGGCACATTTGAAAAACATGAAGAAAAAACTGAAAGAATTATGGATTCTAACGATTTAGAAAAAGAACGAGGCATCACAATTTTATCTAAAAACACTTCTATAAAATGGAAAAACTATAAAATAAATATAGTAGATACTCCTGGTCATGCTGATTTCGGTGGTGAAGTAGAGCGTGTAATGTCTATGGTAGACTCGGTTCTTCTGGTCGTGGATGCTTTAGATGGACCCATGCCACAAACACGATTTGTAACTAAAAAAGCATTTAAATATGGTTTAAACCCTATAGTTGTTATCAATAAAATTGATAGAATTAATTCTCGTCCTGATTGGGTAGTAGATCAAGTTTTTGATCTTTTTGTTAATCTTGATGCAAATGATCAACAACTTGATTTTCCCATTATCTATACATCTGCCGTTCTTGGCACAGCAGGAACAGATTATTTAAAAATGCAAAATGATATGATTCCATTATATGAAGCTATTATTAAATACGCTCCAGCTCCTAATGTTGATCCTAACCAAAAATTTCAAATGCAAGTCTCACAACTTGATTATAATAATTATTTGGGAGTTATCGGAGTTGGTCGTATTAAACAAGGATCTGTTAAACCTAATGATCAAGTTGTGATTATTAATAATTGCGGGAAAAATCGTATTGGAAAAGTGAATAAAGTTTTAAATTATTTAGGATTAAAAAGAATGGAAATACGTCAAGGATTCGCCGGAGATATAATTGCTATTACAGGTTTAAATGAACTGAAAATTTCTGATACAATCTGCGATCCAGATAATTTAAAATCTCTACCAGAATTAATTATAGATGAACCAACAGTAAATATGTTTTTTTCAGTAAATACCTCGCCTTTTTCAGGTAAAGAAGGAAAATACATTACATCTCGTCAGATTTTAGAACGATTAAAAAAAGAAACTATGCATAATGTTGCCTTACAGGTAAAAGAAACAAAAGATGCAAATATTTTTTCAGTTTCAGGACGAGGTGAATTACATTTATCTATATTAATTGAAAATATGCGTCGTGAAGGATTTGAGTTGCAAGTTTCTCGTCCAAAAATTATTTTTCGTGAAATAAACGGAGTAAAAAAAGAACCATTTGAAAATGTAACTCTAGATATTGAGGAAAAACATCAGGGAAATATTATGCAGTTTATAGGCATGAGAAAAGGTGAATTAAAAAATATGATTATGGATTCTAAGGGAAGAGTACGTCTAGAATATATATTATCGAGCAGAGCATTAATTGGTTTTCGTGCAGAATTTATGAGTATAACTTCTGGAACAGGACTTTGTTACTCATCTTTTAGTCACTATGCCGATCTCCAGAAAAATAATATTGGACAAAGAAAAAATGGAGTTTTAATATCTAACAGTATGGGTATGGCAGTTAGTTTTTCTTTGTTTAATTTGCAAGAAAGAGGAAAATTATTTATAGGACATGGAGCTCAAGTATATGAAGGACAAATAATAGGACTTCATAATCGTTCTAATGATTTAACAGTTAATTGCTTAATTGGGAAAAAACTAACTAATATGAGGGCATCTGGAACAGATGAAGCAATAGTTTTAACAACTCCTCTTAATTTAACATTAGAAGAAGCGATAGGGTTTATAAACGATGATGAACTAGTAGAAGTGACACCTAATTCTATACGATTACGTAAATTTTACTTAAAAGAAAATGAAAGAAAAAGAGCTAATCGCAATAAAAATACTAATTTAAAATAGAAAACATGAATTAAAAATTCAACATATTTAATCTCACTGTTCTAATTATATAATTCTATTTATTAAATAGAATTATATAAAATTATTTTAAAATTATTTAAAATTTTACAAAATTAACGTTTTAATAAATTAGAAATTAATACGCTATATTTTTGCTTCTGATGAAATAAGCATAAATGTTCGGCGGTAATGATCGTCGTTAAATCATTGACTGCGCGTTTGAAATCATCATTAATAATCAAATAATCATATTCTGAATAATGTTGCATTTCATCTACTGCTTTTTCCATTCTACTAGCAATTACTGTATCACTATCTTGTCCTCTTTCTCTTAATCTTTTGTATAGTATATCTTTAGATGGAGGCAATAAAAAAATACTTTTAGATTCTGGCATTTTATATTTAATTTGCCTAGCTCCTTGCCAATCAATATCAAGAAAAACATCAATTCCAGAAAGTAACATTTTTTGGATACATTCACGCGAAGTCCCATAATAATTACTAAATACTTTAGCGTATTCCAAAAAATATTCTTGTTTAATCATGATTTGAAATTCCTTTTTTGATATAAAATAATAATGTTTTCCATGTAATTCACCGGGTCGTATAATTCTAGTAGTATGAGAAATAGATACCTGAAACTGATACAAATTTTTTAATTCTAGCAATCCTCGAATTAAACTAGATTTTCCTGTTCCACTTGGTGCTGAGATAATAAAAAGAATACCTTGAGACATGATATTTTAAAGATAGTTCCGTCTGAAATTATATAAAAAATATTTTTTCTTAATGAGATACAATAAAAATTGTATTTTTCAAAGTATAAAAATATAAATAAAAAAGATAACATTAATATTACTAACGTTAATATCACTATCTAATTTTTTATTAAAAAAATGTTTTTAAATCCATATATTCTAAATAGATTATTTACATTTACAGTTTTACGCAAAACCACCTGTATATAAATTTTTTCAAATTTAACATGAACTATCGATAATAAAAAACCAATTTTAAACCATTTACTGTTTATTTGAGTTTCAATAAACGAACCTATTTTAGGAGAAATATTCCCTGTACTTATTAAAAAAGATAAAAAATATTTATTTATTTTTTTAAAAAAAATTCGCGCTATTGTTTCTTGTCCATAATAACATCCTTTTTTAAAACTTATAGCTTTAAGCTTATCTAAATTAATTGCCTGTGGTGTAAATTTTTTAGAACATGTTTTATCAATAATAGGAAATCCAGCTTCAATATCTAATGATAACCATTGTTTACTATTATTAAAAAATATATTTTTATTAATATTTTTTTTAAAAAATAAAAAATCCGAAAAAGACAAAACTAATATAAACCGCTCCAATGGTTCTCTATACCATAATATGGTTCTATTATTTTCATGAACTACTGGACAGTTTTTATTTGGCATCTTAATAAAAAAATCTGCTAAAAATAATTTAACATTTAATCCCGCAAACCCTATTAAACAAATATTGTTTAGTTCATGAAATTTCACTTTTGAAAAAATAGAATACTTTTTAATTTCTTCAATTTGAATTGAAGAAATGCTTTTACGTTGAATGTAACCATAACCTTTTTCATAATGAAACAAACGCATAGTACTTGAAACCTTTCCGTTAAAATTACAATGCGCACACAGTGCATGATGAGTCTCAGATAATAAATTCATATCAATAGTCAACTGACTTTGTAGATATTTTTTACTATCAGAACCTTCAACATACGTCATAGACCATTCTTCAAGTAATATCATTGTCAATGATAATTCATGTGAAGGATAGACACAATTCTGAAATGATATAAATGATGACATTGTTTTTATTCCTAAAATATATTTCATAAATGTTATATAAAATTAAAATAAATGTACCTATTTAATTAAATAGATATAATAAAAAATATAATTTTTACATATTATAAAAAGAACTATTGAAAAAATTAAATATTTTTTATTCAACTAACAACAGAAGAACTGTAAACATATGTTAGAAATAAACATGATAACTAATCAAATTAAAAATTTTAAAAATCGGATAAAAGATCTCAAGAGGTACCTTTGACTATAACAAAAAAGAATTTCGCCTTGCAGAAATTAATTTAGAATTATTATCACCTAAAATATGGCAGAATCAAATATCTATTAAAAAGCTCAATAAAGAAAAATATTTATTAAATTCTTTTATTAAAAATATTAATAAAATAGAAAAAAATATTGAAGAAGTAATTATTTTTTTAGAATTAGCAGTAGAAACAGAAGATCATCTAATATTTCAAGACTGTTTAATAGAAATACAAAAAATAGAAAAAAAAATTAAAAAAATTGAATTTTATCGTATGTTTTCAAAAAAAAATGACAATTGTAATTGTTATATTGATATACAATCTGGTTCAGGAGGAACAGAAGCTCAAGATTGGTCTAAAATGTTACTTAGAATGTATTTAAGATGGGCTGATAAAAAAAGATTTCAGACAGAAATTATCCATGAATCTATCGGAGAAATAGTTGGAATTAAATCCTCAACTATTAAAGTAACTGGACAATATGCTTTTGGTTGGCTAAGGACGGAAACAGGAATACATCGTTTAATTAGAAAAAGTCCTTTTGATTCAGGGAAACGACGTCATACTTCTTTCAGTTCGGTTTTTATATATCCTGAATTAGATAACAAAATTCATATAAACATCAATCCTTCTGATTTAAGAATTGACGTTTATAGAGCATCTGGAGCTGGAGGTCAACATGTTAATAGAACAGAATCAGCAGTTCGAATTACTCATTTACCAACAAATGTTGTCACTCAATGTCAGAATAATCGCTCTCAACATAAGAATAAAGAACAAGCGATAAAACAAATGAGATCAAAACTATACGAAATAAAAATGAGAGAAAAAAAACAAGAAAAAAAAAGATTAGAAGAAAACAAATCAGATATAACCTGGGGAAATCAAATACGCTCATACATATTAGATAATTCACAAATTAAAGATCTTCGTACTGGTGTTCAAAAGAATAACGTTCAATTTGTTTTAGATGGTGGACTAGATGATTTTATTGAACAAAGTTTAATTATGGGATTATAAGGAATAAAAATGTCAGAAGAAAAAAAAGAAAAAGATTATGATCATAGTGTTTTTGATAACGAAATAAAAAGCAGAGAAAAAAAATTCATTAACATGAGAAATGCAGGATTTTCTTTTCCGAATAATTTTAAAAAAAATATTACTTCAAAAAAAATTCACCAAAAATATCAAAAAAAAGATAATGATGAACTTAAAGTATTAAAAATAGAAGTTTCTATTGCTGGTCGTATGATACAAAGACGTATTATGGGAAAAGCTTCTTTTTTCACTCTAAAAGACATGGAAGGACAAATACAAATTTATGTAAATGAAAAAAATATTTCATCTGATTTTTATAGCAATCATTTTAAAAAATGGGATATTGGAGATATTTTAGGCGTAAATGGAATATTGTTTAAAACTAAAACAGGAGAACTATCTGTTTATTGTCATAATATAAATATACTTAATAAATCATTAAAACCATTACCAAATAAATTTCATGGTTTATCTAATCAAGAAATACGTTATCGAAAAAGATATCTCGATTTAATTAGCAACAAAAAATTGCATAATATTTTCAAACAACGATCTAATATTATAATGGCAATCCGCAATTTTATGATAGAAAATGATTTCTTAGAAGTAGAAACTCCAATGTTACAGAATATTCCTGGCGGGGCAAATGCTCGTCCATTTATTACTTATCATAATGAAATTAACGCTAAGATGTATTTGAGAATAGCTCCGGAATTGTATTTGAAAAAATTAATTATTGGCGGTTTCGAACGTATTTTTGAACTCAATAGAAATTTTCGTAACGAGGGAGTGTCAGCTCGACACAATCCAGAATTTACTATGATGGAAGCATATATTGCATATTCTAATTATGAAGATATGATGACATTGATAGAAAATCTTTTCAAGAGCATTACAAGATTTCTTTTTAAAAATAATAAAGTTCAATTTCGTAATAATAACTTTGATTTTAGTAAACCGTTTCATAGAATAACTATGAAAAATGCTATTCTTCAATTTAATCCGACAATTGTATTATCTGATTTGAACAATTTTGATAAAATCAAACAATATGCAAAATCTATAGGTATAAAAGTGGAAAAAAAATGGGGAAAAGGTCAAATAGAAAATGAAATTTTTGAAAAAACAGTAGAAAAAAAATTAATTCAACCAACTTTTATTACTCAATATCCAGTAGAAGTGTCTCCATTAGCAAGACGCAATGATATTAATTCAGATATAACTGATAGATTCGAATGTTTTATTGCTGGATATGAAATAGGAAATGGATTTTCAGAATTAAATGACGTAGAAGACCAAAAAATGCGATTTTTAAATCAAATTGAAAAATCCAATAAAAAAGACAACAAAAATATTTTTTATGATAAAGATTATATAGAAGCATTAAAGTATGGTTTACCACCAACATCAGGTTTAGGAATTGGAATAGATCGTTTAATTATGATCTTGACTAATCAAATTAGTATTCGTGACGTAATTTTATTTCCTACACTTCGTTCTTTAAAAAAATAATTTTCATGAATTATAAGATAAATTTTAATAACATGATTCATAAAAATTTAACGAGATATAAAATGCCACAACTTTTAAATAATACTGAAAACAACCTTAATACAAAAACAATTAAAGATCTAATAAAAAAATATCAACCTCCATTCTGGGTTTATGATTCTGACATCATCTATAAAAAAATTAAATTACTAAAAAAATTTGATGTTATTAGATTTGCTCAAAAATCTTGTTCAAACATTAATATATTAAAACTGATGAAAAAGAAGAATATTAAAATAGATGCTGTTTCATTGGGCGAAATCGAAAGAGCTTTGTTATCTGGATTTAAACCAAATACAAATGATATAATTTTTACTGCGGATATTTTAGATCAAGAAACATTATATAAAGTAATTAATTATAAAATACCAGTAAATGCTGGCTCTTTAGATATGTTGAAGCAATTAGGGGAAGTTTCACCAGGTCATCATGTTTGGTTGAGAATTAACCCAAGATTTGGATATGGGCATAGCAAGAAAACTAATACTGGAGGAGAGAATAGCAAACATGGAATATGGGAACCTGAACTAGCTATACCGATTATAAAAAAATACAAGTTAAAATTAATAGGTTTGCATATGCATATAGGTTCAGGAGTAAATTATGTGCATTTAAAAAAAGTATGTCAATCTATGATTAAATATGTTTTACAATTAAATCAAAACATATCATCCATATCTGTTGGTGGGGGATTACCTATACCTTATAAATTTAGTGAACAACCTATTGATATAAAAAAATACTTTATGTTATGGGATATAGCAAGAAATAAAATATCTAAATTTTTAGGAAAAAAAATTCAATTAGAAATTGAACCGGGAAGATTTCTAGTTGCAGAATCAGGAATTTTAATTTCCAAAGTATGGGCGGTAAAAAAAACGGGTAATAAAAACTTTACTTTAGTTGATGTGGGATTCAATGATTTAATGAGACCGGCTATGTATGGTAGCTATCATCATATATCCGTTATTTCTGGAGATAATAGACATATCAATGAAAAAGAAACTATCGATACCGTTGTTGCAGGTCCTTTATGTGAATCTGGAGATATTTTTACGCAAAAAGAAGGAGGAACAGTCCAAACTAGAAAATTACCCATTATAAAAATAGGAGATTATTTGATTTTTCATGATACAGGGGCTTATGGTGCTGCAATGTCATCTAATTATAATACAAGACCACTGATCCCGGAAATATTAATAAAAAAAAATCGTTCGATCCTTATTCGAAGACGTCAAACAATTGAAGAAATATTAGATTTAGAAAAATAGTTTTTTTGAACATAAGGAAATAATCTAAAATAAATGTATATTTTTTTTCCTAAATTAAATCCTGTAATTTTTACTATTGGTCCTGTATCTGCTCGTTGGTATGGTTTCATGTACATGATTAGTTTTTTATTTGCAATGTGGTACGGGAAAAAACACAGTATTAAAAAACAAAAAAAATGGTATGAAAAAAAATTAGAGATATTATTATATGCTATTTTTTTAGGTTCCTGTATTGGAGGAAGAATAGGATATATTATTTTTTATAATTTAAGATATTTCTCTCAAAATATATTTTACATTTTTCACATATGGGAAGGCGGAATGTCGTTTCATGGAGGATTAATAGGTGGTATAATTGTCATAGTATATTTTTCATTGAAATATGAAAAAAAAATATTAGAAATATCTGATTTTATAACCCCACTAATACCTTTTGGTTTAGGTGCTGGAAGATTAGGAAATTTTATTAATAGTGAACTCTGGGGTCGTGTATCACCAAATTTTTCATATGCAATGATTTTCCCTAATTCTCAATATCAAGACTTAGAAGCAATAAAAAAATATCCCGAATTAAAACCATTGCTAGATAAATATGGAGCATTACCACGTCATCCTTCACAATTATACGAATTTTTTTTAGAAGGAATTATTTTGTTTTGTATAATTTATTTTTTCTCAAGAAAAAAAAGGCCAATAGGAAGCATTAGTGGATTATTTTTAATTTGTTATGGAATATTTAGAATATTTGTAGAATTTTTTAGAGAGCCTGATCCTCAAATAGGACTATTGAGAAACATAGTTACGATGGGACAAATATTATCATTTCCAATGATTATTGCCGGCTTTATCATTATGTATAAATCTTTCTATAAAGATATACCATAAGGAATACATGAAACAATATATTAGATTGATTAAAAAAATAATTGAGATTGGAAATAAAAAACAAGATCGTACAGGTACAGGCGTTTTGTCTATTTTTGGTTACAATATGAGATTTAATTTAAAAGAAGGGCTCCCTCTTCTAACAACAAAAAGATGTCATATTCCATCGATTATTCATGAACTTTTATGGTTTTTAAAAGGAGATACCAATATTGACTATCTCAAAAAAAACAAGGTATCAATTTGGAATAATTGGGCAGATAAATCTGGAGATGTTGGTCCAATATATGGAAAACAATGGAGAAGCTGGAATACATCGGAAGGAAACACAGTTGATCAAATAAAAGATGTATTAAAAAAAATAAAAAAAAATCCTGATTCTCGTAGAATGTTAGTTTCTAGTTGGAATGTTGGAGATTTAGACAAGATGAGATTACCTCCTTGTCACGTTCTTTTTCAATTTTATGTTTGTAAGAATACATTGAGTTGTCAACTATATCAACGTTCTTGTGATGTATTTCTTGGCCTACCTTTCAATCTAGCTAGTTATTCAATACTTATACATATGATAGCACAACAGTGTAATTTGCAAGTTGGAGAATTCTTATGGACAGGGGGTGATGTTCACTTATACAATAATCATCTTAAATTAGCAAAAAAACAAATACTTAGAAAACCTCGTAAACTCGCTGAACTAAGAATTCTTAAAAAACCTCATTCATTATTTAACTATTCTTTTCAAGATTTTAAAATTGTTGGATATGATCCTTTTCCTTCTATTAAAGGAGAAATATCTATATAAAAAATTTAAAATTTATATTTAAAATAATATTTTCACAAATCAAATTGGATTAATTTTAAAATATATGAAACATGTATACATAAAAACTTGGGGTTGTCAAATGAATGAATATGATTCATCTATGATAATTACCTTATTACAAAAAAAAAATAAATACATACTTGCCAAATCATCGGAAAAAGCTGATATTTTAATATTAAACACTTGTTCTATAAGAGAAAAAGCTCAAGAAAAAGTTTTTCATCAACTTGGAAGATGGAAGAAAATAAAAACAAAAAAACCAGAAGTTATCATTGCTGTAGGGGGTTGTGTAGCAACTCAAGAAGGTAAAGAAATTTTTAAAAGAGCAAATTATGTAGACATTATATTTGGAACCCAAACTTTACATAGATTACCAAAAATGATTTACGAAGTAGAAAAAAAAAGAAAATTATCTATTGATATTAGTTTTCCCAAATTAGAAAAATTTAAATATTTTTTAGATCCTAAAAAAAAAGGATATACAGCAGATATTTCTATTATGGAAGGGTGTAATAAATATTGTTCATTTTGTGTTGTTCCTTATACAAGAGGCCATGAAGTTAGTCGTCCATGTGATGATATTTTGTTTGAAATATCAATATTAGCTAAACAAGGAGTACGAGAAATTAATTTATTAGGACAAAACGTCAATGCATATCAAGGTCCAACATTTAATGGAAAAATTTGTTATTTCTCAGAATTAATACGATTAGTTGCAGAAATAGATGGTATTGATAGGATTCGCTTTACTACTAGTAATCCACTAGAATTTACTGACGATATTATCGAAGTATATCAAGATACACCAAAACTAGTGAGTTTTCTACATCTTCCAGTGCAAAGTGGTTCTAATAAAATTCTTCATTTAATGAAGCGTTCATACACGACAGAAGACTATAAATCTATTATTAAGAAACTTATTGTTGCTAGGCCTGATATTCAAATTAGTTCTGATTTTATTGTAGGTTTTCCCGGAGAATCCGAAATAGATTTTCAAAAAACTATGGACTTTATAAAAAATATAAATTTTGATATGAGTTTTAGTTTTATATATTCTAAACGGCCTGGGACACCAGCTGCTAAAATACCAGATGATGTCGATATAAAAGAAAAAAAAAGACGTTTATACATGTTACAAGAACGTATAAATATACAAACCATGTTATGGAGTAGAAAAATGTTTGAAAGTGTACAATCTATTTTAGTAGAAGGTGTATCTAATAAAAACATTATGAATTTATATGGTCGAACAGAAAATAACAGAATTGTAACTTTCAAAGGTTCACATAAGATGATTGGACAATTTGTTGATGTAAAAATTAAAAAAATACATACATATACATTAAAAGGTGAATTACTTTAAGATAATTCAATTAATATATGAAAAACATTATTATAAACTTTCAAATTTGTTGTAAAAATAATCAAAATATACCCAAAAAATTGCATTTTAAAAAATGGATAAAAAAAATTTTATATAAAAAAAAAATACTAACATAATAACGATACGTATCGTAGATGAATTAGAAATTCAAAAATTAAATTTTACTTATAGAAAAAAAAATAAACCAACAAATATTTTATCGTTTTCTTTTAATGAATATATTAAATTTAATTATAAATTGTTAGGAGATTTAGTATTATGCAAAAATATAATCGAACAAGAATCTTTAAAGTATAATAAATCATTAGAATCACATTGGGCTCATATTACAATACATGGCACACTACATTTATTAGGCTATGATCATCAAAATAATAAAGAAACAGATCTTATGGAAAAAATTGAAAACAAGATAATGGAATCTTTGAATTATAAAAAGCCACATGTTTTAAAAAATTATTAATCTTGTATAAAAAATATTTTAACTCAGGCATTTCTACAATAGAATAGTAAAACATATTTCAAAATAGATAATTTAATACTATGAGTGATAAGCATTCACAGAACTGTGATAAAATAAATAGAAAAGGTTTTTTTTCTATTTTATTAAATCAAATTTTTCATGATGAACCTAAAAATAGAGAAGAATTATTAGCATTAATTCGCGATTCAGAACAAAATGAACTAATTGATCAAGATACTTGTGATATGTTAGAAGGAGTTATGCATATTGTTAAAAAAAGAATAAAAGAAATTATGATTCCAAGAACACAAATGATAACATTAAAGTTAAATTACAATTTAACTCAATGCCTCGATATTATTATTGAATCTGCACATTCTCGTTTTCCAGTAATGAGTAGTGATAATAATTATGTTGAAGGGTTTTTAATTGCTAAAGATTTACTTCCGTTTATGAAAAATCAAAAAAATGTTTTTTTTATAAAAAATATATTACGACCAGCTGTTGTAGTACCAGAAAGTAAATATGTAGATAGAATGTTAAAAGAATTTCGCTCAAAAAGAAATCATATGGCTATAGTAATAGATGAATTTGGAGTTGTTTCAGGTTTAGTAACTATAGAAGACATCCTTGAATTGATCGTTGGAGAAATTGAAGATGAATATGATGACGAAGAAACATTAAACATTAGAAAATTGCAAAAATGTACATTTTCTATTAGAGCACTTACAGAAATAAAAGAATTTAATGAAACTTTTAATACTAACTTTAGTGATGAAGAAGTAGATACTATAGGAGGGTTAGTAATGAAAGAATTTGGTCATTTACCAAGTCGTGGTGAAAGTATTAATATTGACGGTTATTCTTTTAAAATTTCTATAGCAGATAGCAGAAAAGTTATACAAATACATGTCACTATTCCCGAGAATAAAATACCCGTTTTAACAGAATAAAAATAAAACTAATTTTTCAGGTTTGAAAAAATAAAATTATTTTTTGATTAATATTAAAAAAATTATATTTATTAAATGTTGCTTTTAGAGAAAAAAATGGAAAAAGAATATTCACCAAAAAAAATAGAACTGTATGTACAAGAATATTGGAAAAAAAATAAAACTTTTGAAGTCAAAGAAGATTGTACAAAAGAAAAATATTATTGTCTTCCCATGCTGCCATATCCTTCAGGCAAATTACATATGGGTCACGTTAGAAACTATACTATTAGTGATGTTATTGCTCGATATCAAAGAATGTTGGGAAAAAATGTCTTGCAACCAATGGGATGGGACGCTTTTGGATTACCCGCTGAAGAAGCCGCTATAAAAAATAATGCAACTCCTTCTTCTTGGACAGAAAAAAATATAAAGTACATGAAAAATCAACTTCAATCACTGGGTTTCAGTTATGATTGGAGTCGTGAGATAACTACATGTAATCCAGAATATTACCGTTGGGAACAATGGTTTTTTACTAAATTATATGAAAAAAAATTAGTCTACAAAAAAAATAGTTTAGTTAATTGGTGCTCTTATGATAAAACTGTTTTAGCTAATGAACAAGTTATTGATGGTTGTTGTTGGAGATGTCAAAATAAAATAAAAATAAAAAAAATTCCACAATGGTTTATAAAAATTAGAAAATATGCTGAAATTTTATATCAAGATTTAAAAAAATTAACTGATTGGCCGAAAAATGTAAAAAATATGCAAAAAAATTGGATCGGACGTGTAAAAGGATTTCAAATTACGTTAGATATTTTAAACGTTTCTAAAAAATTAAAAGTATTTACCAATAGATTAGATCTGATAATGGGTATTACATATGTTTCAATATCCATTTGTCATGGATTATCTAAATATTTATCCAAAAAAAATGAAAAAATTAAAGAGTTCATAAAAAAATATAAATACATCTCACTAGAAGAACTTAAAATATTTAAATATATTGGAATTAATACCAATTTATTTGTTATTCATCCGATCACAGGAAAAAAAATACCAATTTGGATTTCAATTTTTACTATGAAAGAATATGCTGCAAATGCAGTTCTATCTGTTCCTGGACACAATCAAAATGATTGGCATTTTGCGGTTAAAAATAATATAAAAATTAAATACGTTATTTTAAATCCTCATAATCTAGAAACAAGTTCATACACCTCTTTTATAGATATAAAAGGAATATTATTTAATTCTAAAGAATTCGATGGATTAAACTATAAAGATAGTAGTGAAAAAATAAAAAAAATACTATACAAAAAGAAAATATTAAAAGAAAAAATTAATTATAAGTTGCAAGACTGGTGCGTATCAAGACAACGTTATTGGGGCGCTCCTATTCCAATGGCAAAATTAAAAAACGGGAAAATAGTAGCAATACCAGAAGATCAATTACCTGTAGTTTTGCCAGAAATCCAACAAAATATCAATTCATTAAAAAAACCTATCAATCCTGATTCTAATTGGGCTAAGATTTTTATCAAAAATACATGCGCTGTTAGAGAAACAGATACTTTTGACACATTTATGGAATCATCTTGGTACTATATAAGATACACTTGTCCAAATTTTAAAACGGGAATGATAAATTCTAAAACATCAAAATATTGGCTACCTGTCGATCAATATATTGGTGGAATAGAACATGCAACCATGCATTTAATGTATTTTAGATTTTATCATAAATTACTGCGTGATTTTCAATTAGTTTATTCCGACGAACCTGTAAAGAATTTATTATGTCAAGGAATGGTTCTTGCTGAAGCTTTTTACGAGATTGACAAAAACTTTCAACGCAATTGGTTGAATGTATCATCAGTATTAATTGAGCGTAATTCAAAAGGAGAGATTGTTAAATCATATAATAAAAAAGGAAAGGAATTAGTTTATGCTGGAATGATCAAGATGTCTAAATCAAAAAACAATGGAATTGAACCAGAAATAATAATTCAACGTTATGGAGCCGATACAATCCGTTTATTTATTATGTTTGCCGCCCCCGTAGAAGCTTCATTAGAATGGAAAGAATCTGGTGTAAAAGGAATACATCGTTTTCTAAAAAAACTCTGGAAATTAATATTCAGTTATATTAACATACAAAATACACATCAAAAAATGAATTTTAATTTTTTAAATTTTCAGCAAAGTGAATTACGTTATCAGTTACATAAAACTATTGCTAAAGTTTCAGATGATATAAGTCGTCGAAAAGCATTTAATACTGCTATTTCTACAATTATGGAATTTGTAAATAAACTAGCAAAAGCTTCAATAAAAGAAGAACAAGATAAATCTATTATGCGAGAATCCTTAATTTGCATAATTAAAATGCTTTACCCATTTATACCTCATTTCTGTTTCTTTGTTTGGAACTGTTTTCATAAAAAAAAATCTATTGACAATGAAAGATGGCCGCTCTTTGAAAAAAATATTCTATTAAAAAAATATCATACTATTGCTGCTCAAATTAATGGAAAAACACGGTGCACTGTAGAAATACATAATAATTTAACTAAAGAAGAAATATTTTTACGAGTTCAAAACAAACCCATAATTCAAAAATATCTAGAAAATATTAAAATTAAAAAAATAATATACGTTCCCAGAAAAATCATAAACTTTGTAACATAAAATTAAAAAATTATATTTAAAATAATGCTGCAACTTATATATGAAAAGTATAAAACCAGAACAAATAAAAAAAAAAATAATGCAACAATTGAATTCTTTTTATATTTTTTTAGGAGAGGATCTTTTTTTATTGCAAAGAAATCAAGATTTGATATTAAATTTTGCATATCAAAAAGGCTTTTCAAAAAAAGTTGTAATTGATATAGAAAAAGATAAAGATTGTGAGAAAATAATTTTATTTTACAAAACTAGAAACTTATTTTTCAAAAAAACGACTTTAGTTATTAACTTTATTATAAAAAAAATAAATAACACAGTAATTAAATTTCTTAAAGAAATATTCTCTTTATTGAATACAGATATTTTGGCAATATTAAAATTTAATCATTTATCTAATTTTATTAAAAACAATAAATTACTAGACAAATTTAAAAAATTTAATATAGTTTCTTGTTGTACACCATATAATTCATATTTTATTAATTGGATAAAATATGAGATTAAAGAAAAAAATATAAATTTAGAAGAAAAAGCATTTTTTTTATTATGTAAATATTATCAAGGAGATACTTTATTTATATATAAAATTTTAGATATACTATCAATAACATGGCCTAACATTTATATCACAACAGAAAAAATAAAAAAAATTATTATTGATTTTTTTGATTTATCTTCATTAGATTGGATTAATTATATATTTCAAGGTCAGATAGAAAAATCTATTCATGTACTAAATATTTTTTGTAAAAAAAAATATAATCCTCTTATTCTAGTACGCGCTTTACAAAAAGATTTATTAAAATTAATTTACATTAAACGTGAAAAAAAAGTAAGTATACATATACTGTTAGAGAAAAATAATATTTGGAATACAAGATATAATTTTTTTTTAAATGCTTTTAAAAAAATCCACAACAATAATTTATTAAAAGCAATTCAATTGCTTGTAAATATAGAAATAAACATCAAAAAAAAATATAATGATGATGTTTGGGATCAATTAAAAAAATTAACTTTTATACTATGTATTAATAAATAAAAATGAAAAAATTACATGCAATTTTCGGTGGAAATTTTGATCCTATTCATTATGGACATATTCATTCCGCTGAAAAAATAGCTAAAGAGATATTCATAGAAAAAATAATATTTTTACCAAATAACTACCCCCCTCATCGAAATATAACTAAAACGTCTATAGAAGATAAAATAAAAATGATTCAAATTGCTATTGATAAAAATCCTCTATTTGAGATAAGTTATTTAGAGACAAAAAAAAAACATTTTTTTATACTGTAGATACTTTAAAAAAAATTAGAAAAAAAATAAGTTATAAAAGACCTTTATGCTTTATAATAGGAGAGGATAATCTAAAAAAATTTCATCTCTGGAAAGATTGGAAAAAAATATTATTATACTCTCACTTATTAATTTGTCCTAGAAAAAATAAAAATAACGTTATTAATAATGAATTAAAAAAATGGATTAATTCTAATATTGTGAACGATTTTAATTTGCTACATCAAAAATCATTTGGATTAATTTTTTTTTCGAACACATCGCCTATTAATATTTCTTCTAGTAGAATAAGAGAAAATTATTCTGCAGGAAAAAATTCCCATACTCTCTTGCCAGATTCTGTAAACGATTATATTTTATCAAAAAAACTATATGATAATAATTAATAAATTTATTAATTATTTTTATTTTATTTTTTATAAAAATCGATAAAAAAATTCATTGAAAACCTATTTGATTAAAAATATGAAAAAAAAAAATTATACTAAATTTAATTGGACTTCGATGTCCAGAACCTATTATGGTAATAAGAAAAACAATTCGAAAAATGAAAAAAGATGAAAAAGTATTAGTTTTATCAGATGATCCTGCAACTAAAAGAGACATACCAAGCTTTTGTTATTTTATGGAACATCAGTTATTAAAACATGAAATAACAGTAAAACCTTATCGTTATCTATTAAAAAAGGGATTGTAATTTATAAAATTAAAAAAGTTTTTGATAATAATTAAATATGAATATATACACTGAAATTTTATTATATAATTACTTTATATATAAAAATATAGTGTATATATTTAAAAAAATTTTTTTATTTTAAAAATAAAAAACATGTTACAAATTAATTAATATATTTAACATTCTTCTTAAAGGTTCTGCAGCTCCCCATAAAAGTTGATCTCCGACAGTAAAAGCAGATAAATATTTTTTACCCATATTTAATTTTCTCAAACGACCTATTGGTATATTTAATGTATTAGTCACAACAGATGGAGTTAATTTTAATAATGTATCTTGTACATGATTTGGAATGATATTAACCCACTGATTATGATTTTTAATAATTTCCTCTACATTTTCTAAGGAAAGATCTTTTTTTAATTTAATAACAAACGATTGACTATGACAACGAAGAGAACCTATTCGAACACATATACCATCGATTAAAATTGGATTTTTAGTTTCTAAAATTTTATTAGTTTCAGCTTGACCTTTCCATTCTTCTCGACTTTGACCATTATTCATTTCTGTATCGATCCAAGGTATTAAACTGCCAGCTAATGGAACAGAAAAATTTTTTACAGGAAAATCAAAACTACGAGATGCTTGTGTTACTTTATATTCAATATTTAAAATCGAAGAAGAGTCTTTTGATAAATCTTCTTCTACAACATTATATAACTTACCCATCTGCTTTAACAATTCTATCATATGACGCGCACCTGCACCAGATGCTGCCTGATAAGTAGAAACAGAAACCCATTCAATTAGTTCTTGTTCAAATAATCCTCCTAAAGACATTAACATTAAACTAATAGTACAATTACCTCCCACAAAAGTTTTAATTCCTTTATTTATAGAATTTTGTATAAAATTATAATTAACTGGATCTAATATGATCAAAGAATCACTTTTCATTCTTAAATTAGAAGCTGCATCTATCCAATAACCCTTCCAACCATTATTGCGTAATTTTGGATAAATTTCTTCGGTATAAACACCTCCTTGGCATGTAACTATAATATCCATTTCTTTTAATACATCAATATTATAAGCATTTTCTAAAACATTATGTGATATATTTTTTATAAGAGAACTTCTTTCACCAAATTGCGATGTTGAAAAAAATACAGGATTGATTTTTAAAAAATCACTTTCTTCTTGCATTCGTTTTAATAAAACTGATCCGACCATTCCGCGCCAACCGACTAAACCTACAATTTTCATCATCAATAAATACACGGATGATTTACATTAACAACAATTTTTATCAAAATTAATAATAAATGCAGTTAAGCAAAACGTTTTCCGGCTCCTAAAAATAATCAGAAAAAGAATATCAATTAATAATTAAAAATTTTATATAAGAAAATATATACTTTCTAAAGTATATAAAAAATTTTTAATAAAAATATTATAAAAGAGAATTTTATTTGAATTATAAATATAATATAAAATCATAATTTTATAATAAAAACAATATTTTACATAAAAAAAGAATAACTTTAAAAGGATATTTGAAATTAAAATGACTGAGATAATTTCTACAACTATATTACTAATTCTAATTATGGATCCTTTAGGAAATCTTCCAATATTTATGACAATATTAAAACACCTAGAAACAAAAAGACGACGAATTGTAGTTATACGTGAAATGATTATAGCATTAATTGTTATGCTGTTATTCTTGTTTGTTGGGGAAAAAATACTTGTTGTTTTAAATTTAAAAACTGAAACTGTTTCAATATCTGGAGGTATTATTTTATTTTTAATTGCTATAAAAATGATTTTTCCTTCTGAAGATAATAATGAAACAGCTTCATATGAAGAACCTTTTTTAGTTCCTTTAGCTATACCGTTAGTTGCAGGACCATCTTTATTAGCAACATTAATGTTGCTATCACATCAATATTTAAATCATATGTTTTATTTAGTTGGATCATTGCTAATTGCATGGTGCTTTACCGTTATAATATTATTATTATCTAATTTTTTTCTGAAATTATTTGGTTCAAAAGGAGTAAATGCTTTAGAACGTCTTATGGGTTTAGTTTTAATAATGCTTTCTACTCAAATGTTTCTTGATGGAATTAGAGCATGGTTTAAAAATTAGAATAAAATATTTTCTTTTTAACCTGTTATTTGTAGAATAACAGGTTAAAATAAATTTTATAAAGAAAAAGATAAAATATTAAAAGTAATTAATTGTATAAAAGTCACTATAAAAAGGTATTGTTATGACTATAAAAAAAATGACTGAAATCAATATGACTGGAAAAACAGTCTTAATAAGAAGCGATCTAAACGTTCCAATAGAAAATGGAGTTATTCAATCTGATGCAAGAATAGTAGCAGCTCTTCCTACCATTGAATTAGCTCTGAAAAAAAATGCAAGAGTCATTGTCATGTCTCATTTAGGGAGACCTGAGGAAGGGCATTATACAAAAAAATACTCTTTGCTGCCAATATTTAAATATTTTAAAAAAAAATTTACAAACAAAAAAATATATTTTTCTCATAATTTTTTAAATGATATTCAAATTAATCCAGGAGAAATTGCAATTTTAGAAAACACTCGTTTTAATAAAGGAGAACTAAATAATAGTGATGAACTATCTCAAAAATATGCTAATCTTTGTGATATATTTATAATGGATGCATTTGGAAGCGCGCATAGAATGCAATCATCTACTTATGGAATAGGAAAGTTTGTTAAGATTGCATGCGCTGGATTACTTTTGATAAACGAAATAAATGCCTTAAAAAAAGCATTAAAAAAACCAAAACGTCCAATGGTGGCTATAGTTGGAGGTGCAAAGGTATCAACTAAGTTTAATATATTAAACAAATTAGCTAAAATTTCAGATGCAATAATAGTGGGTGGAGGTATAGCAAATACTTTTTTAGCTATTGATCATCAAATAGGCAAGTCATTATATGAACCAGATTTTGTATTAGAAGCTAAAAAATTACGTGATAAGTACAACATTATTGTACCTATTGATTCTCGTGTTGGAAAACAATTTTGTAAAAATGCAGAATCTGTAATTAAATCACCTAAAAATATTAAAAAAGATGAAGAGATTATGGATTTTGGTGATGAAACCATCAAAAAAATTGTCAATGTTCTTAAAAACTCTAAAACAATTATTTGGAATGGACCAGTCGGAGTATTTGAATTTCCAAACTTTAGACACGGTACTGAAATCATTGCAAAAACAATTGCACACAGCGATGCCTTTTCTATAGCAGGAGGAGGGGATACATTATCTGTCATTGACATGTTTAATATAAATAACAATATCTCTTATATATCTACTGGAGGAGGAGCTTTTTTAGAATTTATAGAAGGGAAAAAACTACCTGCAATACATATGTTAGAAGAACATTCTAAAAAAAATAAATAATTAATAGGAAAAAAATTGAATATTTTAAATATTATTAAACCCGGTGTTATGAATGGTGATGAAGCCCAAATAGTATTTGAATTAGCTAAAAAAAAACAATTTGCAATACCAGCTGTAAATTGCATAGGAACTGATTCGATCAATACTGTTTTAGAAACTGCTGCTAGAGTAAAATCGCCAGTTATTATACAGTTTTCTCATGGAGGCGCTTCTTTTATTGCAGGTTATCAAAATAGAACTTCTATGTTTCAAGAACAGGCAATAAAAGGTTCTATATCTGGAGCTCAACATGTACATTTAATGGCAAAGTACTATGAAATACCAGTGATACTTCATACTGATCATTGTTCAAAAGAAATATTACCATGGATTGACGGACTATTAGAAGAGGGTGAAAAATATTTTTATAGTAACAATAGACCTCTATTTACTTCTCATATGATTGATTTATCAAGAGAAAGTCTAGAAGAAAACATTTATACTTGTAAGAAATATTTTAAAAAAATGAAAAATATTAATATGATGCTAGAAATAGAGTTAGGATGTACAGGAGGAGAAGAAGATGGTATTGACAATACTACAATAGATAAAAAATTACTTTATACGCAGCCTCAAGATGTGAATTATGCTTATGAAGAATTAAATCAAATTAGTAAAAATTTTAGCATTGCCGCTTCATTTGGCAACATACATGGTGTTTATCAAACCGGTAATATTGATCTTAGACCTATTATTTTGAAAAATTCACAAAAATTCGTAAGTGTTAAGCACAATTTAGGAAAAAACCCATTAAATTTAGTATTTCATGGAGGTTCAGGTTCGAATTTAAAAGAAATTAATGAATCCATTAAATATGGAATCGTTAAAATGAATATTGATACTGATATACAATGGGCCGCATGGAAAGGTGTATTAGATTTTTATAAAAAAAATAAGGATTTTTTGCAAAATCAATTAGGGAATAAGATTGATAAAAATCAACCTAATAAAAAATACTATGATCCAAGATCATGGATAAGACATTCACAGAAATCGATGTCAAATAGGTTAGAAAAATCATTTAGAGATTTAAACGCCTTTCATATTTTATAAAAAATTTTCGTTTTATTCCGGGGAATAAATAAAAATATTCTCCGAAAATAACTTTATTAAACATAGACTATTTATTAAAATAAATAATCGTAAATTTTCATTAATAAAAAAGATAGAAAGATTATGATAGATGAATTAAACGTAGTAAACGATATAAATCACGCAGGAAATTGGTTAATACGAAATCAAGAATTATTACTCGGATATATAGTAAACTTGACATCTGCTATTATTATTTTAGTTGCTGGAATGTTTATATCTAAAATTATATCAAATGGTGTTAACCAAGTATTAATTACTCGCAATATTGATGCTACTATTGCTGGTTTTCTTTCTACATTAATGCGATATATTATTATTACTTTTACGCTAATTGCTGCATTAGGTAGAATCGGAGTACAAACAACGTCGGTAATTGCTATATTAGGAGCTGCTGGTATGGCAATAGGTTTAGCTTTACAAGGTTCTTTATCTAACTTTGCAGCTGGTGTATTATT
Organism: Buchnera sp. (in: enterobacteria); assembly: GCF_056343165.1. Taxonomy (NCBI): domain Bacteria; kingdom Pseudomonadati; phylum Pseudomonadota; class Gammaproteobacteria; order Enterobacterales; family Erwiniaceae; genus Buchnera; species Buchnera sp. (in: enterobacteria). The sequence continues at coordinate 53,009 of NZ_JBWHTS010000003.1, forward strand.
AGTTACACTTAGACCTTTGAAAACTGGAGAATATGTCAATCTCGGAAGTGTTGCAGGAACAGTATTAAATATTCATGTTTTTTATACGACACTTCGTACATTAGATGGAAAAATTGTAGTAGTTCCTAACAATAAAATTATTTCTGGTAATATTATCAATTATTCAAGAGAATCCGCGCGTCGTAATGAGTTTATCATTAGTGTATCTTATGATAGTGATATTGATGTAGTAATAAAAGTATTACGCAGAGTCATAGAAAAAGAAGAACGAGTAATTAAAGATAGAGACATCATTGTAGGACTTAGTGAATTGGCACCATCTTCTTTAAATTTTATAGTACGTTGTTGGAGTAAAAATAACGATTTAAATGCAGTATATTGGGATTTAATGGCTAATTTTAAAAAAGAACTGGATAAAAATAATATTAGTATTCCTTATCCTCAATTAGATGTGAATTTTTATAAAAAACAATAAAAAATTAAAATTAAAAAAATGAAATTTACAAGTATTTTAAAGAATAGATTACTATGTTTACAGTTTATAAATCGAACTCACTAGATGTGCTATTATTAAAAGCATATAATGTTATTGAAAAAAAACCTCTTTCTAACATTTTTAATAAAGAGATTATTCTTTATGAGAATAAAGTTTTATTTCAATACTTAAATATATTTTTTGCTCAAAAAATAGGAATTTCTGCTAATTTCAAATTATATCATCCTAATAACTTTATATGGAAATTATTTCAAATAATATTATCTGATCATGATTTACAAAACACATTTACTCATTCCATGATGACTTGGAAAATTATGACAATATTGGATAATAAAAAATTTTTTAAAAATTACAACATAAAAGAAGATCAAATACAAAAATTTAAATTTTCATATTTAATGGCGAAAATATTTAAAAAATACATTTTTTATCGTCCTCATTGGATCAATCAATGGGAGAGAGAAAAAAAAATATTAACGACTGATGAAAATGAAAAATGGCAAATAAAATTATGGATGAAAATGATATATAATACGAAAAAAACAAATCAATCTATTTATCATTTTTCAAATTTATTTTATATTGTTCAAAAATTAATCAAAGAAAAAAAAATAAAAAAAAAACAACTACCTAATCGCTGTTTTATTATTTCTTCTTTTGCATTAAATGCTTCTTATATAAAATTTTTTAAAAAAATAAGTATATATATTAACATTTATTTTTTATATATCACACCTTGTAAAAATAATCTATTCAATTCAATTCAAAAAAATCAATTTTTTTCATGTCAAAAAATAGAAAAAAAACATGCATTAAAAAACTCATTAATAACATTATGGGGACAATATGAAAAAATTTATAACTTATATATCATTAATTCTAAAAAAGTTAAAATTATTAATTGTTTTAAAAAAAATAAAAATAAAACTTTACTAAACAATATTCAAAACGATTTATTTCAAAGTTATGAATTAAAAAAAAAAGATTTTTAAAATTAACAGATAATTCAATTTCTATAAATATTTGTTTTAATGAAAAAAATGAAATTGAAATATTATATGAAAAATTATTAATATTTTTCCGTGAAGATTCATCAATAAAACCTAGCGATATAGTAGTAACATCTTTTTCACTCAATTCTTATATTTCATCAATTCATTCAATATTTACATCAGTAGATAATCAAAAACAAATTCCTTTTTTTATCTCTAAGAATTCTTCAAAAAAAACAACAATAATACTATCTTGTTTCAAAAAAATATTAAATTTATCAAATAGTCGTTTTGAAAATGAAGAAATATTAGAATTACTCGATATTCCCGAAATAGCAAAAAAATTTGATTTTTCAGAAGAAGAGATAAAAATTTTATATAATTGGATAGAAGAAGCAAATATTCGATGGGCTATTGATTGCAAACATAAAGATTATTTGTCTTTTCCTAAAAACAAACAAAATACTTGGTTTTACGGGATAGAAAAACTGCTTCTTAGTTGTGCTATGAATAACACAGAAATAATTTGGAATAATATTTTATCATGTAGTTTGATTAATGGTTCCAGAGTAGAACTTTTAGGAAAATTAATTGTATTTATAAAAATACTAAAAAAATGGCAGATAAAATTATCAAAATCACGATATCTTAAATATTGGCATTCTATCTCCGAACAATTAATTAGTGATTTTTTTTGCTATGATAAAAAAATAGAAAAATCTATTCAAATTATCAAAAAAAATTGGAGAGAAATGATAAATGATATTTCATTATCTAATTATTCAAAAAAAATTTCAATTCATGTCTTAAGAAAAAATTTTTTCTATAAATGTTCTTCCAAACATAAAGATAATTTTTCACCTGGTGCAATAAATTTTTGCGATCCTAGTTCTATATGCTATATTCCATTTAAAATAATATGTATTATTGGAGCAGATCATTTAAGTGTTCCCAAAATAAATAATTTAGATAATTTTAACTTATTAAAAAAATATCCGTTAATTGAAGATACTAATATTTATGAAAAATATTCTTATTTATTCGCTCAAAGTATATCTTCTGCTAAAAAATATTTTTATATTAGTTATATTGGATATTCTATTAAAAATAAAAGTAAAATATATCCTTCAATTTTAGTTGATCAACTATTAAACTATATAGCATTAAATTTCTGTTTTATAGGAGACGAAAATTTAAATTCAGCAGATAATACTAAAAAAATAATTAAACACATATGTAAAACACACAAAGAAAAATATTTTTATGAAAAAAATAATATAAATGCCATAACTGAAAAAAAATGTCATAATTCAATTAAAATTATTGAAAAAAATATATGCGATAAAATTTTATTAAACAAAAAAAAATATAATCAAATTAATTTAAAAAATTTAATAAATTTTTGGAAAAATCCAATACGCTACTTTTTTAATTTCAATTTAAATATACGGCTTAAAAAAAAACAAGAAATCAATAACACAGAACCTTTTTCAGTAAATCAATTAGATTCTTTTCATATAAAAAAAGTTTTATTGAATGCAATAATAAATAATCAAGACACAATGAAATTGTTTGAATATTATACACTTTCAGGAAAACTGCCTTATAATTTCTTTGGAAAAATATTTTGGAATAAAAATATTGAAGAAATGCAATTAATAGCGAGGAAAGTAGTTAAATACAAAAATTCAACCAAAGCAAAAAAAATTAATGCAAATATCGAAGAATACCAAATCAATGGTATTTTACCGGAAATAGCAAATACGGGATTACTACGCTGGAAACCAACTACGATCAACTATAGTGATCGTATTGCTCTATGGTTAGAACATTTAATTTACTCTTTTTTAGGTGGTTTTAAAGAGAGTAGAATAATAGGTTATAAAGGTCAAATTTGGACTTTTTCTTCTTTAAATTCTAATACAGCATATATCTATCTTTTACAATATATTAAAGGATACATAAAAGGCATAAAAGAACCGTTATTACTAATAAAATCAGGTGCATCTTGGCTTGATAAAGTTTATGATACAAAAAATAATTTTATAAAAAAAGACTATTCTAACAAGAGAAAGGGATATAAAAAATTATTAGAAACTTGGATGGGAAATGATTATATTGAAGGAGAAAAGGAAGATTTTTATATCAAGCAAATAATTACACAATTAAATGAAAATAAAATAGAAGAAATTTGTAAAACAGCTGAAAAATGGCTTATACCAATATTGAAAAATAAAAAATCAAGATGAATATCTCAAATAACAAAGAAAAACTGAATGTATTTAAAATATTACTTAATGGAATAAATTTAATAGAAGCTTCTGCAGGAACAGGGAAAACTTTTACAATTGTATTATTATATTTACGTTTATTATTAGGTGTGGGAGAAAAAAAAACACATAAAAAAAAACTTTTAGTACATGAAATATTAGTAGTCACTTATACAAATGCAGCAAAAGAAGAATTATATATACGTATCAAAGATGGAATAAAAAATCTATATTTGACTTGTATAAATCAAAATACTGAAGATCTTTCTCTTGATTTTTTTTTAAAAGAAATACATGATTTAGACGAAGCTATTTATATACTAAAAAAAGCATATAATGATATAAACAACTCCTCTATATATACAATCCATGGATTTTGTCAACATATATTACAATTACATACTTTTTATTTAAACGCAAATTTTGAAGATAAAATAATTGATAATGAAAACCAATTATATTTACAAGCTACACAAGATTTTTGGAGACGCTGTTTTTATAGTTTGCCAGAAAATATTATTAATATTATTCTTCAAGATTATAAAAATCCAATTTATCTTTTAAAAAAAATAAAACTATTTCTTTACACAGGATCAATTGATTTTTCTAAAAAAATTTCAAATAATAAACAACTAATTATATATCATCAAAAAAATATACAAAAAATAAATTTTTTTAAAGAAATATGGTTAATACATTATCAAACAATACCAAAAGAAATTAATTTTTTAAACATAAATAAAAAAATATATACCAAATCTAATCTTGATAGATGGATTGATAATATTACAGTATGGGCAAAATCTAAAACAGAAGATTATAAAATGCCTATTGCATTAAAATATTTCACAAAAAAAAACATAGAAAAAAATACGATAGATAATATTTGTTCAAAATCTATTATTTTCAAAAAGACAGAGGAAATATTAAAAAATAAATTTTCATTAAAAAATATTATTATAGTTTACGCTGTAAAAAAAATTAACGATTTTTTACTAAAAGAAAAGAAAAAAAAATCATTAATAGGATTTAATGATCTATTACATATTCTTTTACAAACTATTAAAAAAGAAAAATTTCTTAGAAAATTAATAAGGAAACAATATCCCGCAGCATTTATTGATGAATTTCAAGACACTGATATTCAACAGTACAAAATATTTAATATTTTGTATAAAAAAAATGAAAAAACAGTATTGTTTCTTATTGGAGATCCCAAACAAGCAATATACAGTTTTAGAGGAGCAGATATTTTTTCTTACTTATATATAAAATCTAAAATAAAAAAATACTATTATCTTGATACTAATTGGCGTTCTTCAGTAAACATGTGTAAAAGTATCAATCTTTTGTTTACTCAGAAAAAAAATCCATTCATTTTTAAAAACATTCCATTTACACCTATAACACCTTCTTTTAAAAACTCAGAAATGAAATTTACAATTAATGGAATACCTCAAATTCCAATGAGATTTTTTTTTCAAGAAAAAGATAAAGTTCATATAGAAGATTACAAAATTTGGATTGCCAAGCAATGTGCTAACGAAATTAGTTTTTGGTTAACTTGTGCAAAAGCAGGGAGTGCTAAAATTACAACTAAAAATGGAGAAAATATTCTCAAACCTAATGATATTGCTGTATTAGTTAGAAATAAAAAAGAATCTGATCTTCTTAGAGAAGAATTGCAAAAACTTAATATTATTTCAACATATTCATCGGATAAAAATAGTGTATTTCAAACTTTTGATGCTCAAGAACTTCTATGGATATTAGAGTCTATTCTAGAACCCGACAATGAAAAATCATTACAACAGTCAATTTCTACACATATTTTTCAAAAATTATTATCTATAGAAAAAAAAACATTAAACAATGAAAAAACATACTTTATAATAGAAAAATTATATGAATATCACAATATATGGGAAAAAATAAGTATTTTCCATATGATCAAAGAAATGATATTAGATTATCAAAAAGAATCTGATCCTGAAGAAATAAATATTAATTATAAAAAAAATTTAAATTTCTTACATATAGCAGAATTATTACAAGAACAATTTCAATATTTTAATAAAAAAATATTTTTAATTCGTTGGTTTCAAAAAAAAATATCAGAAGAACTACCATCATCTTATAATGAATATATTAGATGTTTTAATGAATCTAAATCAGTAAAAATTATCACAATACATAAATCGAAAGGATTAGAATATCCTATTGTTTGGATACCTTTTAGTATAGATTTTAAAAAATCACCATTATCTATTTATCATAATAAAAAAGAAAATAAAAAATTTTTTGATATAAAGCAAAAAAATGAAAGTTTAAAAATAGCAGATAAAGAAAGATTAGCAGAAGATATACGTTTTTTATATGTCGCACTGACAAGATCAATTCTTCATTGTAGTATTGGAATAGCATGTTTAACAAAAAAAACAATAAAAAATAAAAATAAAAACCATACTCATAAGAGCGCTTTAGGATATACTATTCAACTTGGAAAATACATGAACTATGAAAATTTATTGAATCAATTAAAAAAATTGAGTATGAATAATTATATAGAAATCAAAAATAATATAAAAAATTTTAAATTGCCTGTAAAAAAAGAAAATATTTATTTAATACCCAAAACAAATTTTTTAAATAAAAATATAAAAAATATTTGGATTGTAACAAGTTTCACAAAATTAAATAAAGAAAATATACTATCTAAAAAAAACAAAAAAAAAATTATTTCAGAAAAATTTTTAAAAAAAAGTAAGAAAGAAAATAAAAAATTTTTTACAATAAATAACTTTCCAAAAGGTGAAAATACTGGATTAATGATCCATGAAATATTAAAAAATCTGCATTCTTTGAAAACAAAAAATGATAATTGGTTTTCTAATTTTTTAAAAAAATACAATATTTCGTTAAAATGGACTTCAATATTAATTTCCTGGATAAAAAATATTATTGATACCCCAATGGGAAATAAAAAAATTTTTTTATCTCAAATAAACGCAAAATCATGTGTAAAGGAATTAGAATTTTTTCTGCCTATCAAAAATAAATTATATAACACAGAATTAAATCAAATCATTCAATCTATTGATCCTATATCAAGAATTTCTCCAAAATTCTTTTTTAATCCAGTTCAAGGAATATTAAAAGGATTCATTGATTTAGTTTTTTATTGGGAAAAAAAATATTATATATTAGATTATAAATCTAACTGGCTGGGTGAAAATAATAGTTTTTATTCTCAGGAACATATAAAAAATGAAATAATTAAAAAAAGATACGATTTACAATATCAAATATATACCGTAGCTATACATAAATATCTACAAAAAAAAATAAAAAATTATAATTATAAAAGTGATTTTGGAGGTATATTTTATTTTTTTTTGCGTGCTATTGATCAAGATAAAAAAAACAACGGAATTTTTTATTCTTTTCCAAACTATTCACTAATAGAAAAAATAACTGATTTAATTTCATAAAAAATATGATTCGTTTATTAAAAAATGCTGTGAAATTAAAAATTATACGCCCAATTGATTTTTATTTTTCTCAATTTATTACAAAAAAAAATAACATTGTGATGTTAGTTGCAGCTTGTGTTAGTTATGAAAACAATAAAGGCTATATTTCTTTACCTATTCAGTATTTTGAAAAAAATTGTTTTTTTTCTAGTACAAATAAAAAATTTATAAAAAAGATAAAAATACTGTTGGGAAAGAAAATAAATTGGTCAGTTGAATTATTAAAACACGTATCTGTTGGTAATGGTTCAATACCCACACCATTAGTCATATGCAACAAAAAAATATATCTCTATAAAATGTGGAAATCTAAAAGTTATATATTTAATTATTTATACAAAAAAAATAAAAAAAATCGAATTAACCAAACAAAATGTTCAAAAATATTAGATAACTTATTCCCTGGAACAAGAAAAAATTTTCAAAAAATAGCAGTTGCATTAACTTTAATAAATAATATAACTTTTATTATTGGTGGTCCTGGAACTGGAAAAACTACTACTATACTAAAAATAATAATTGCATTAATTAAAAGTACAAAAAATTTAATAAAAATTCAGTTATCCGCGCCAACAGGAAAAGCAACAACTCGTTTAAATGAAATTATAAATCAAAACATATTTGATCTTTATTTGTCTGAAAAAGAAAAGCATTCTATTCCATCTAGATCTAAAACTATACATCAGCTATTAGGTGTTCAAAAAATATCACAAAAAAGTTTGTTTCATAAAAATAACTTATTAGATTTAGATGTTTTGATTATTGATGAAATATCAATGGTAGATGTTTTAATGATGGAAAAAATATTATTATCAGTCCAAAAAAAAACTAAATTAATTTTTATAGGTGATCATAATCAATTGTCCCCAATAGAATCAGGTTCTATTTTAAAAAAAATTTGTCATTATTCTAATGATGGATATAGCCTTAAAAATATGATTAATATTGAAAAACTCACAAGGAATAAATTAAAAACAAAAATAAACAAAAAAACAACAATGTTTATTACTGATAGTATATGTATGTTAAAAAAAAATTATAGATTTAATAAAAACTCAGGAATTTATATACTATCAAATGCAATTTATAAAAAAAGAATAAAAGTTATTGAAAGTTTATTCAATAATTCAATAAAAAATATTTTTTTTTATGAAAATCATACAACTAAAAAATATCAAGAAATGATTAAAAAAATTTCTTTAAACTATAAAAATTTTTGGGATAAAATATATCAAAAATCAGCAATCAAAGAAATAATAAAATGTTTTCAATCTTATCAAGTATTGTGTGTATTGCATGATGGTTTATTTGGTGTAAACATTTTAAATAAAAAATTAGAAGAAGATATGTATCAAAAAAATATAAAAAAATTTTTTTATATCAATGAACAAGAATGGTATATCGGAAAACCTATCATGATCACTGACAATAACAAATATTTGAATGTGTTCAATGGAAATATAGGTATTACTAATATTAGTAAAGATGGTATCTTACAAGTATCTTTTTTACAAGAAAATAATATAATTAATAATATTCCCGTAAATATTTTAAGAAACTACACAACTGCTTGGGCTATTACTGTTCATAAAGCACAAGGATCAGAATTTACAAACACCGCTTTAATATTACCTAATTTTGATTCCCGTGTTTTAAACAAAGATATTTTATATACAGGTATAACGAGATCTAGAAAAGTATTAAGCATTTTTTCAAACAAAAAAGTTTTTATAAAAACCGCTTTGAAAAATGCAAATGAAACAACTATCTAATAAAAATTGTATATTTTCTGTAAAATTTCTATATTTTTAAACTATATCAATCATTAAAATTTTTGAACCTCGCTGATAATTGTACATTTTCTTTTTGCTCTTAGGTAATATTTCAATATCAACTAGAATAAAACCTCTTTCTTGAAACCAATGAATACTCTGAGTTGTTAAAACAAAAATTCTTTTTAAATTCATCTCTTTAGAATCTATTTTAATTTTTCTTAATAATAAATCTCCACGAGAAGAGTTACGATAATCAGGATGAACAGCTAAGCACGCCATTTCTCCTATTTTTTCTTTTAAAAAAGGATAAAGTGCTGCACAAGCAATAGTTAGATTATCATGTTCAATAATAGTAAATTTATCTATTTCTATTTCTAATTGTTCACGTGATCTGCGAACTAAAATTCCATTTTTCTCTAAGGGACGAATTAATTCTAGTATCCCTCCAATATCATTAATACTAGCTCTTCTAATTTTTTCTGCTGATTCTACAACCATCTGAGTACCAATACCATCACGAGAAAACAATTCTTGTAATAATGCTCCATTTTTTTTATAACTAATTAAATGACTACGATTAACTCCGCTTTTACAGGCTTTTATAGCTCCTTTTAAAAAACGAACAGTTGAAGAAATATAATCACCTGTTTGTTCTAGTTTTTCGATGATTTTTTTGATATCATTAGGTAATAATTCAGAAATAGTTTCACCTTTTTTATTTATAACTCCTTGATTACTACAAAAACCTATCATTTTTTCTGCTTTTAGTTTAATACTAACTTGAGTTGCTATTTCTTCAGAAGTTAAATTAAAACTTTCCCCTGTTACAGAAACAGCTACTGGACCAATTAAAACTATTGCTCCATTTTTTAATTGACTATCGATTGCATTTTTATCAATTCTTCTAATTCGACCACTATGACAATAGTCTACACCATCATCTACCCCTAGTGGTTGAGCAATAATAAAATTTCCACTTACAACGTTAATGTTTGCTCCTTGAAGAGGGGTATTACTCAAACTCATGGATAAACGAGCTGTAATATCAAGTTGTAGTCTTCCTGCTGCTTTTTTCACTTGTTCTAAAGTAGATAAATCAGTAACTCGTATATATTTATGGTATACGATTTTAATGTTTTTTTCTTTTAAAATAGAATTAATTTGAGGACAAGAACCGTAAACTACTACTAAACGAATGCCTAAACTATGTAATAAACCTATATCATTGATGATACCAGAAAAATTTCCATATTTAATCGCTTCGCCACCTAACATTATTATAAATGTTTTACCGCGATGAGCATTAATATAAGGAACGCTGTGACGAAAACCCTGAACTAGTTCAGTATTACGTTCTTTCATAACAATCCTCTTGCATTTTTACTATAACCTATATATTATTTTTCATTGATGTAATTTTTATTAAATCTCAGGAAATTAAAAGACGGGAAGGTTTTTAAAAGATAGGATTAATTAAAATAAAAATTTTAATTTGGTTGCGGGGGCTGGATTTGAACCAACGACCTTCGGGTTATGAGCCCGACGAGCTACCAGACTGCTCCACCCCGCGTCTGTATTAAAATAATATGATACGCTTTTATAAAAAAAATTGCAATAATTTTTATAAATTAAATCGTCAATTAAAAATATTTAACTATTTGATAAATTTTAATACCAAAATAAAAATGAAAAAAAAAATAATTACAATAATAATACTTTTTAACTTACTTCTTTTATTTTCAAAATCATATGCAGATATACTTGTCAATCAAGGACAACAGTATAAAAAAAAGCTAATACAAAATTTTACAAAAATAAAAAAAATAACAACTACAGAAAAAATAATTAATTTAAAATCATTTCTTATTCAAATAAAAAATATCAAAAAATATTCTCCAATTTTATATTTAAAAAATAAATCTATATACGAATCAACTTTAAATTGGTTAAAAAATAGTTCTAATATTAATGAAATTAACCAATTTAAAATCGATTTATTTCAAATGAAAGGCATAGATAACTATGGAAATGTTAAAATCAGTGGATACTACACTCCAATAATCGAAGCCAGAAAAATTGAAACAAATGATTTTAAATACCCAATATATTCAATGCCTGATCATTATAAAAATAGCCAATATTTACCAAAAAGAAAAGATATATATAATGGAGCTTTAGATAAAAAATATGTTTTAGCTTATAGTAATTCTTTAATAGATAATTTTATTATGGAGATTCAAGGTAGTGCATTCATAGATTATGGAAACAATAAAAAATTAACTTTTTTTAGTTATGCAGGAAAAAACGGATGGCCTTATAAAGCAATTGGACAAATTTTAATCAATCGAGGCGATATAAAAAAAGAAAATATGTCTATGCAAGCAATTAAAAATTGGTTTGACAAACACACAAAAAAAGAAGTTCAAGATTTACTTGAAGAAAATCAATCTTTTGTTTTTTTTAAAGAAACAAAAAAGAAACAAGTGTATGGCGCAAGTGCTGTTCCATTAATAGCTCAAGCATCAATAGCAGCAGATGCTGCTATAATAAAAAAAGGAAGTTTAATTTTATTACAAATACCATTACTTGATAAAAATGGTATATTTATTAATAAATATGAAATGCGTCTAGTAATTGCATTAGATGTAGGAGGTGCAATAAAAGGACAGCATTTTGATATTTATGAAGGAATCGGTAAAAAAGCTGCTACGTTAGCTGGTTTTTACAATCACTATGGATACGCTTGGATTTTAAACAATAAGTAATTAACTTTCTTAATTTGAAAATAAGTAAATATAAACATATGAAAACAATTCAATCAGGAATTACAGCTAAAAACGCGTCTATTGCTATAATCATTTCTCGATTTAATGAATTTATTAATCATAATTTATTATTAGGAGCATTAGATGTTCTAAAAAGGATAGGTCAAATAAATGAAGAGAAAATTTTAAAAGTATATGTACCAGGAACACATGAAATACCAACTGTTGCTAGTCAAATTGCAATTTCCAATAAATATGATGCCATTATTGCTATAGGCACAATTATACAAGGAGATACCGATCATTTTAAATATATTGCTAATGATACTAGTAGTAATCTTTCAAGAATCAGCACTCAATATTTTCTACCTATTACATTAGGAATATTAATAACAAAAAACATCGAACAATCCATTGAAAGATCTGGAACGAAAATGGGTAATAAAGGTGCAGAAGCTGCTTTAGCTGCATTAGAAATGATTAATATTATGAGAAAATTAAAAGAAGTATTATAATAGAAAATATTTTTTATTAAATACCTACGTTAAAATTTAAAAAAATGAAATATACTGAATTTGAAATTATCTCACTATATTTTCAAAAAAATCAAAAAAAAAAGATTTTAATGAAATTAAAGGAATTGGAGACGAGAGTGCTTTAATAAAAATCCCAAAAAACAATATACTCGCAATTAGTACTGATACTCTAGTTGAATAAACTCATTTTTTAAAGAACATATCTCCTGAAGATTTAGCATATAAAACAGTAACAGTTAATCTGAGTGATCTTGCTGCAATGGGTGCAGTTCCAAAATAGACAACATTATCGATTACAATACCTAAATCTGATAATTTATGGTTAAAAAAATTTAGCAACAGTTTTTTTAACATATTAAACAAATATAATATCCGATTAATTAGCGGTGATACAAATTGCGGTCTATTAAGTATTACTTTAAGTGTATATGGATTATTAAAAAAAATACCGCACTATTAAGAAACAATGCAAAAATAGGAGATTCGATTTATGTTACTGGAAATCCTGGAGAAAGTGCTGCAGGTCTGCTTTTACTGAAAAAAATTCTGACTAAAAATACAGATATAAAAAATTATTTAATCAAAAGACATTTGAATCCTATTCCTAGAGTTTTTGAAGGAATAGCTCTAGGGAAAAATTGCTAATACTGCAATTGACATATCAGACGGATTAATTTCTGATTTAGGTCGCATATTAAATAGTAGACAATGCGGGGCAAATGTCGAATTAAATAAAATCCCTATTTCAAAAATTTTAATTGATAATTTTCAACGTCAATATTACTCAAATTGGGCATTAAATAAAGGAGAAGATTATGAATTATGTTTTACTGTTTCACCAAAAAAAATTAAAAAATTAAATTTAATTACGAAAAATTTTTTAGTTGATTGTACATGTATCAGACATATTACATCTATTAAAAAAGGTTTTAATATTTTTTACAATAAAAGTAAAATAATTTTCAAAAAAAAAGGCTTTGATCATTTTGATTAAAATATTTAACAAAAATAAAAAAAATGTTGGTTAAAAAATGAATGATATATTTTATATGAAAAGAGCAATAGAACTCAGTAAATTAGGCGTATTTACTACAGCACCTAATCCTAATGTAGGATGTGTAATCGTAAAAAACAACATTATTGTTGGAGAAGGATGGCATAAAGAACCCGGCACAAATCATGCGGAAATCAATGCACTAATTATGGCTGGGAAAAGAGCAAAAGGAGCAACAGCTTATATAACATTAGAGCCATGTAATTATTTTGGGAAAACACCTCCATGTTGTAATGCGCTTATTAAAGCTGGAATTAATCATGTTATAATTTCTAACATAGATCCGAATCCTAAAGTTTCAGGGAATGGGATTTTATATTTAAAAAAACACGGTATTTCTGTAAAAACAGGCTTATTATCACAAGAGTCAAAAAAATATAACAAAGGTTTTTTCAAGAGAATGAAAACAGGTTTGCCATGAATACAACTTAAGCTAGCTATGTCAATAGATGGAAGAATTGCCATGAAAAACGGTGATAGTAAATGGATTACTTCAAAATATGCACGTCAAGATGTTCAGAAATTTCGAGCAAAAAGTTCAGTAATTCTTAGTAGCAGTTCCACTGTTTTAAGAGATAATCCTTTTCTAAATGTACGTTATCAAGAATTAGATAAAAAAACACTGTCTATTTTTCCTCAAGAAACATTTCAAAATCCAATAAGAGTAATTATAGACAGTAAAAATCGCGTTCAGCCATCACATAACATTATAAAAACACAAGGAAAAGTTTGGTTAATAAGATTAAAATCTGATAAAAAAATATGGCCAAAAAATACAATACAAATTATAGAAAAAGAACATGATAAAAAAATTAACATACCTTCTCTTTTAAAATTTTTAGGAAAATCGGAAATTAATAATGTCTGGATAGAAGCCGGAGGTACTTTATCAGGATTCTTATTGAATTCGAATTTAATAGACGAATTAATTATATATATGGCACCTAAAATACTAGGACATGAAGCTAAACCATTATGTATGATTTATAAAAAATTTAAAATATCGAATTCTCTTCAATTCAAGTTTCAAAATATTTGTCATATAGGTTCTGATATAAGATTGATCTTATCTCCTAAAAAATATAATACTACAGCATAATAAAACATAAGAGAAATTTATTTTATGAAACCATCTTCCCGAAGAAAAGCAAGAGCATGTGCCTTACAAATGTTGTATTCTTGGGAAATATCTCATAACAACATTAAAGAAAGTGCTGTTCAATTTTTAAAAGAAAAAAATAAAAAAAACATTGATATTGCATATTTTTATGAGTTAATTATTGGAATCACGTGTGATTGTAAAAATATAGATAATTTAATGAAACCTTATTTGTTCAGATCACTAAAAGAATTAGGACATATTGAAAAAGCAATACTGAGAATTTCATTTTATGAATTACATAAGAGAAATGACATACCTTATAAGGTTTCTATTAACGAGGGTATTGAGTTAGCTAAATTATTTGGTTCTAAAGACAGTCATAAATTTATAAATGGTGTTTTAGATAAAGCTGCATTGAAAATGGGATATAGTAAAAAAATTATTCCAACATAAAATTTTTATAAAAAATATTTATTGCATATATTTTATTAAAATTTTCTATTTTGTTTTTTTTAACCAATAAAATATTTGTTTTTGAATTCCTTCTTCATCTAATTGATAATCGTGTCTAATTTCTTCTTGATTGCCTTGTGGAATAAACACATCCGGCAATCCAATGTTTAAAACTGGCAAGAAAATCTTATTTACCATAATAAATTCATTTACAGCACTTCCTGCTCCACCAGAAATTACACCTTCTTCAAGAGTAATAAAAAATTTATGTTTAGAAGATAGTTTTAAAATCATATTTTTATCTAAAGGTTTAACAAAACGCATGTCAACTAATGTTGCGTTTAAATTATTTGCTGCAAAAAAAGCATTTTGCAATAAAGTGCCAAAATTTAAAATCGCTATTTTTTTGCCTGTTCTTTTTATTAAAGATTTTCCTAGCGGAATACTATTCATAGGCATTAATAATTCGCCAATACCATAACCTTTAGGATATCTCACTACACTAGGACCTTTATTATGCATGTAACCAGTATAAAGCATTTGACGACATTCATTTTCATTACTGGGTGTCATAATCACTATTCCAGGAATACATCTTAAATAAGCTAGATCAAAAACTCCTTGATGAGTTTGACCATCATTGCCAACAATACCTGCTCTGTCAATAGCAAATAAAACAGACAATTTTTGTAATGCCACATCATGTATAAGCTGATCATAAGCTCGTTGTAAAAAAGTAGAATAAATAGCAACAACTGGTTTATAACCACTAATCGCAAGACCTGCAGCAAAAGTAACTGCATGTTGTTCAGCTATAGCAACATCAAAATATTGATCAGGGAAAAGACGAGAAAATTTCAACATTCCTGAACCTTCACACATTGCAGGAGTAATAGCCATTAATTTTTTGTCAAATGCAGCTATTTCACACAGCCAAGAACCAAAAACATCTGAATAGCTAAGAAACTTTGATTTTGATGAATTGTATGAAGGTATTGAGTGCCATTTAATAGGATCTATTTCAGCTGGAAGATAACCTTTTCCTTTTTTAGTTACAAGATGCAATAAATAAGTACCTTTTTTATTTTTGATTTTTTCTAATAAACTAATTATAGAAAAAATATTATGTCCATCTAATGGACCTAAATATTCAAATCCTAAATTGGAAAATATTGAGTTAAAAGAAATAGAATTATTTTTAATATTTTTATTTTTTTTAAAAAATTTACGGAAAAAAAAATCTATTTTTTTTCTTATTTTTTTGGTAATTTTAATATTTCTTAAAATTTTTAAATGATTATTTAAAATTCCTACATTTTTTGAAATAGACATCTGATTATCATTTAATATTACCAATAAATTAGATTTTATTTCTCCAGCATGATTCATAGCTTCAAATGCTATACCTGCAGTCATTGCTCCATCACCAATAATACAAATAGTTTGTCTATTTTTACCTTCTTTTTCAGCTGCAATAGACATCCCTAATCCTGCAGAAATTGAAGTAGAGGAATGACCGACACTAAGAGCATCATATTGACTTTCTTCTCGACAAGGAAATGAATGCAATCCATTTTTTTTTCTAATACTATTAATTCTTTCACTTCTTCCAGTTAATATTTTATGAGGATATGCTTGATGTCCTGTATCCCACAACAAATTATCAAAAGGAGTATTATAAACATAATGAAGTGCTACAGTAATCTCTACTACACCTAATCCAGAAGCAAAGTGTCCTTTAGAAATTGTCACTACATCTAATAAATATTCACGTAATTCAAAACATAATTGTGGCAGCTGTTCAATAGTTAAAAGTCGTAAATTTTCTACTGAATTAGCAAAAGATAATATTGGATATTTTTTAAAATTAAAATTCATTAGGTGCTCATTATTTAATTTATTCAACACGTTTAATTATAAATTTTGTTAATTTTTCTAATCTATCAGTATTAATTTTTTTTTTTTTAAACTATCCAAAGCTAAAAATGATTTTTTATATAATTTTTTAATTTTTTTTCTTGATTTATCTACGCCTATTATTGATGGATAAGTATTTTTATTAATTATTTTATTATTCTGTTTTTTTAAACGATCTTTTTCAAGATCTAATATATCGTCTTGAATCTGAAAAGCCAAACCGATAGAAGTAGAAAATAAATCTAATATGAATAATATAGATTTAGAAGAAATGTTAGAAGATAAATACACTAAACGTACAGCAGAACGGATTAAAAAAGTAGTTTTATAAAAATTAATATTTTTTAACTCGTACAATTTAACTTCTTTTTTTTCTGATTCTAAATCTAAATTTTGACCCATACACATTCCAGACGAACCAATAGAAGCAGATAATTCAGAAATCATTTTTATACGTTTTAAATTAGATACTTTTGGCATAAAACTTTTTGATAAAACATCAAATGCAAGACTTTGTAAAGCATCACCAGCAAGCAAAGAAGTACTCTCACCATATTTTATATGACAAGCAAGCTTTCCTCTTCGGAAATAATCATTGTCCATGCAAGGTAAATCATCATGTATTAAAGAATATGAGTGAATGCATTCTATAGCAATAGATATAACATCTAATGTTATTAGATTTACTCTTAAAGCATCCCCAGCAGCATACACTAAAGACGAACGTAATCGTTTGCTACTAGAACAAACACTATATTTCATTGCTTTTAAAAGATTTGATTGTTGAAAAGGCAAACGATTTAATGTCTGAAATAATTTTTTATTTATACGGTTTTTATATATTTTATATAAGCGTAAAAAATTCATATTTAAGCACCTAAAAATAAACATTTAACTATTCATTAAAAAATAAAACAAATACTGTAAATGTCTACGATTTTATTCAGTTTAATTATACTATAAATACAATCTAGTTCTTATAAAAAAACTTAAAATTAACCACAAAAAAACAATAAATATTTCAAATAAAAAAACTTGCGAAGAATTTAAAAAACTACATAACCATCCACTAAAAACACCTCCAAAAAAAATACCTAAGAATTGACTAGTAGAATAAATACTCATTATACTACCTTTATAATTCTTTAATGAATTTTTACTAAGATGCGAAGGAAGAAAAACTTCTAGGAAATTAAAAGATATAAAAAAAATCTGTAAAGCAATTATTAAAAATAACAATTTTTTTTGCGCTTCAAAAAAAATAAATTCTGAAAATAAAATAAATAAAATACAAATTTCAATGATATTTTCTAAAATATGTTTACATTTACAATAAAATATAAATAAAAATAAAATAAAAAAAGAAATTAATATAGTTCCTAAATATACTTTCCAATGATTGTTTAAATAAAATCCAGATTTTTCAAATTGATCAGGAATTATCATAAAATTAATCATTAAAAAAAAGTGTAAAAAAAATATACCTAGATAATATCTAATAAAAACTTTGTTTAAAATAAATTTTAATACTGTTTTATAGGAATAAAGTATATAATTTTTTGGCGATGTATCTTTTTTTGAACAAGGAATAATAAAATAAACAATTATTATACAAACAATAGATAAGAATGAAGACATCCAAAAAACTGAAAAAAATCCAAAATGTTGAACTATTAAAGGACCAGAAACTATAGAAATTAAAAAAGAAAGAGCAAAACTCGCACCTATAGAGGCAATAGATTTAACACGATTCTTTTCTCGAATCAAATCAGATAAAAAAGCCATAGATACACCGGATATAGCACCTGAACCCTGTAAAAACCTACCAATAATCAAACCCCATATAGAATGAACATTAGCTGATATAAGATTACCAACAAAAAAAATAAAAAGACCCAATATAATTATTTTTTTTCGATTAAATTTATCAGATAAAATTCCAAATGGAATTTGAAAGATTACCTGAGCAATACCATATATCCCTACTGATAAGCCGGTTAAAAATTTATTTCCTCCATCTAAAAGCATTCCATATTTGCTCAAAATAGGAAGAATCATAAACATGCCTAACATCCGCAATGAAAAAATTATACAAAAACTTAATGTTACTTGTAATTCTGAAAAGTTCACTTTATAATCTTCCATCTTTAATTTAAAATTTTTTAAAATAACCTAACTTGAAACACACTTATCAAACAAAAAATGAATACTAAAAATAAAAAAATACATAAATATGAAAAAATTGAAAAAGATTCAGAAGGATATTTAAAAAACACTGGAGATTGGAATATATTTTTAGCAGAAGAAATTGCAAAAAAAGAAAAAATTAATTTAAATTCTGATCACTGGAAAATAATATTTTTTGTACGGCAATTTTATTTTAAATTTAATATAGCACCATCAATGAGAATGTTAATTGCTAGTATTAAACAAGAAATAGGAGAATCTAAAAGTAATAGTATTTATTTATTTAAGCTTTTTCCTAAAGGACCTGCTAAACAAGCTAGTAAAATTGCCGGGATACCCAAACCAGTAAAATGTCTATAAAAAATAAATGAAAACATCTTTAAAAAATAGATCTATTGACATTAAAAAATTAAACATAATAATAACAATTATTGAATAACGAAATAATTGATTTGCATTTTTTTTATTATTGTTATTTTTTTTAAGATTAATATAAGATAAAAATAACCAGTAAAAGTTTGTAATAGAAGATAAAAATAAAAAATTATAACTCAAATAACCTAAAAATGTTAATAATGAACTAAAAAAAATAAAACCGAGAATATAAAAAAAAATATGTTCTTTTGTTCTAAAAACACCTTTAACTACAGAAAAAACAGGAATGTTAGCTTTTTTATAATCTTTTATTCTTACAATAGAAATAGAATAAAAATGAGACATTTGCCAAAATATCAAAATAAAAAATAAAAGAATAGAAAATATATCAATAGAATTAGAAACTGCTGTATAACCAATAACAGATGGAGTAGAACCTGAAAAACTTCCAATTAATGTCGAATGAATTGTTTTTCTTTTATACACGAGAGAATACAAAATAACATAAACAAAAAAACCAAAAACCGCTACAAACATTGATAAAAAATTTACTAAAAACCCTAATATAGATATACCTAAAATACCTAAAAAACAAGAAAAAACTAGTACGTATGAAAAAGAAAGCAATTTTTTTGACAGTACTCTATTGCTTGTACGCTTCATTTTCTCATCTATATCACGATCAATTAAATTATTAAATACGCAAGCTGAAGCAATTACTAAAGATGCACCTGAAATAGTATAAAAAAATAATAAACAATCAAAAGAAGAATTTCTAGATGCGAATAAAAAACTACCTATAATTAAAACACTGTTTCCAAAAATAATACCTGGCTTAACAATTTCTAAATAATTTTTAAACATATAAATAACACATCTTTAATTAAATTTTTTAAATCATATGATGATTTAAACTATGCATAATCCATATAGAACCAAATACAACAATAAATATTATTACAACTACAAACAATAAAGTTATAAGATTCCAACGTGCTTCTGAAGAAAAATCTAAATGCAAAAAATATATAAAATGAATAATAACTTGACTAATAGCACATAATAAAAAGATAATATAATTAATTTCATTGCTAAAAAATTTTTGTATTACTAATAAAAATGGAATCACAGTTAATATAATGGAAAATAAAAAACCTAAAAAGTAAGATTTACTTTCTTTGTTTATATTTGATCTTAAAAAATTATACATTAAATAGCTCCATTTAAATAAACAAAAGTAAAAATAAAAATCCATATAATATCTAAAAAATGCCAAAAAATACTAAGACATAAAATTCGATCACGAATAGAATGGGTTAAACCTAATCTCATAATTTGACAGATAATTGATAATATTAAAATTAAACCGAAAAAGATATGAACTCCATGAGTAGCAATAAGAGTAAAAAAAATAGAAAAAAATGAATTTCTATCAGGTCCGAAATTTTTTATTAAAAGTTCATGAAACTCATTGATTTCCATAAATAAAAAAACAAAACCTAAACAAAAAGTGATTATTAAAAATGAATAAATCATTTTTATGCACTTTTGATTCATAGCTATAATAACTAAACCGCATGATAAAGAACTTAATAATAATAAAAAAGTTTCTAATAAAACAGCAGACAAATTAAAAACTTTATTATCAATTAAGTTAATTGATATATTTGAAGAAAATATGGCATAAATAGAAAAAAGAACTGCAAAAATAATGCAATCGCTCATTAAATATATCCATAAACCAAATAATTTATTATTACCTTCTAAATTTTTATTATGAACTCTCTGATTCATATTTAATGTTATATTACTTGTTTTATTTTTTATCATTTTAAACCTGCTTTTTGAATGTTTTTACGATATTGATTCTCAATTTTTTTTATATCTTCTACTGATATAGTAAAGTCGTTATCTTCATTAAGACTCTTAATAAATAAACTAATAATGATCGCAAAAAAAGATAAAAAACACAACCAAGCAATATGCCAAACTGCTGAAAATCCAAATAATAACGAAAATATACTAATTAAAAAACCTAGTCCTGTGTTTTTTGGCATATGAATTTCATTATAATTGATATTATTTATATCTTTCTTATAGTCTTCTTGTTGTTTTTTTTCCCAAAAATCATCTCTTTTTTTAACTATGGGAATAATAGCAAAATTATATGATGGAGCAGGTGAAGAAGTAGACCACTCTAAAGTTCTACCATCCCAAGGATCACCAGTCAAATCTAAATTATAGTGACGATCTCTTACTGAAATAAAAAATTGAACTATTTGACATATTATTCCTACTCCAATAAAAACTGCTCCAATAGCAGCAACGCATAACAATGAATGAAATTCAGAATCAATGTTTTGACTTAAACGACGAGTCATGCCCATTAATCCTAGGAAATATAAAGGTAAAAAGGCAAGAAAAAAACCGATAATCCAAAACCAAAAAGCACGTTTCCCCCATTTTTCATTCAAAGTAAATCCAAATAATTTAGGAAACCAGTAATTAATTCCTGCAAAACAACCAAAAACAACTCCACCAATTATTACATTATGAAAATGTGCAACTAAAAACAAACTATTGTGTAAAATAAAATCAGCTGGAGGCACTGATAACAATACACCAGTCATTCCGCCAATAGAAAATGTTACTAAAAATCCAAGTGTCCATAACATGGAGGAATGCATATACACACGGCCCTGATACATTGTAAACAACCAATTAAAAATTTTTACGCCAGTAGGAATCGCTATAATCATGGTAGTAATTCCAAAAAAAGCATTTATATTTGCTCCTGCTCCCATAGTAAAAAAATGATGCAGCCATACAATAAAAGATAAAATAGTAATAGATAATGTAGCCCATACTAAAGACACATATCCAAATAAACGTTTTTTAGAAAAAGTCGCTACTATTTCTGAAAAAATACCAAATACTGGAAGTACTAAAATATAAACTTCAGGATGACCCCAAATCCATATTAAATTAACATACATCATTGCATTTCCACCTAAATCATTAGTAAAAAAGTGGAAATTAAAATAACGATCTAGAGTCAGTAATACAAGAGTAACCGTTAAAACTGGAAAAGAAATTACTATAAGGATATTAGTACACAAAGAAGCCCAAGTGAAAACCGGCATTTTAAAAAAAGACATGCCTGGCGCTCTCATTTTTAAAATAGTTACTAAAAAATTAACTCCTGTTAATGTTGTACCAATACCAGCAATTTGTAGACTCCAAATCCAATAATCTACCCCAACACCTGAACTATATTTTATACCCGATAATGGAGGATAAGCTAACCAACCTGTTTGAGCAAACTCTCCTATTCCTAACGATAAAGTAAGTAATACGGCACTGCTTGCATTTAACCAAAAACTCAGATTATTAAGAAAAGGAAAAGCTACATCACGAGATCCAATCTGTAACGGTACCACTAAATTCATTAGACCGATTACAAGAGGCATAGCAACAAAAAAAATCATTATCACACCATGAGCTGTAAATATTTGATCGTAATGGTGTGGTGGTAAAAATCCTTTAAAACCTGCTGATGAAATTACCTGTTGAGCACGCATTAATATCGCATCAATAAAACCGCGGAATAGCATAACGAATGCAAGTACTCCATACATAATAGATATTTTCTTATGATCAACAGTAGTAAACCATTCAGACCACAAATACTGCCATTTTTTATAATAAGTAATAGTTGATGCAATGCATAATCCAATTAAAATAATTGCAGTATACGTTACCATTATAATGGGTTCATGATATGGTATAGCATTAATAGTTAATTTGCCTAACATTATTCTATTTCTCCATATTAGAATTTTTCTTTGTAATATTTTTATAAACAATATTTTTGTCTAATATTTTAATATTTTTTATAGAATATTGACCTATAATTTGATTAAACAAATTTTTCTTAACACTAGAAAAATATTCTCTAGAATAATTTTCATTTGGAATAGATATTGTATTAAAAACTTGCATAGTATTCAATTTTGCAGGTGAGTTTTTTATTTTTTTGATCCAATTCAAAAAAGTAGAATTTTTCAAAACAGATATAGCACTGAACTTCATATTAGAAAAACCGCTTCCACTATAATTAGATGATATACCCTTATATACACCTGAGTCCTCAGCAATTAAATTTAATTTTGTTATCATTCCAGGCATAGCATATATTTGACTTCCTAAAGAAGGAATGAAAAAAGCATTCATAACAGAATTTGAAGTGATTCGGAAAACTATAGGTCTATTAACAGGGAACATGATTTCATTTACAGTCGCAATATTATAATCTGGATAAATGAACAACCATTTCCAATCTAATGCAACTACATCTATTTTTATAGGATCATTAAAAGAGACTATAGGTTTTTGGGGTTCTAATTTATGACTATAATTCCAAGATAAAAACGCTAAAAAAGAAACTATTACTAAAGGAATAGTCCAAACTACTATTTCTATTTTTATAGAATCAGACCAATTGGGTTTATATATCTGATTTTTGCTAGTTGAACGATACTTAAAAGCAAAATAAACAGTCATGCAAATTACGGGGACAATAACAAATAACATCATAACAAATGATATTAGTATTAATGAACACTCTTCTATGGCAATTTTCCCATGAGGATTTAAAAGTAAACTATCACATCCATTCAGAAAAAAAGATATTAACACCAATGATAATATTTTAAAAAAATTATTATAATTTAAACATGTCATTCAAAAACCTCAAAAATAATATGATTTTTTTATTAAAAATATTTTTAAAATACTTTTTTATTAACAATTATTTTTTTATTAAAAGTAATAATTTCCGAAATAATTGAATTATTTTTTAAAAATTGATAAAATTTGAAATAAAAAATATTTCTTAAAATTTATTTTCCGGAAAATATAATATAATACTGCACGCACAGTATAAAAGTATTTTTATGATTTTTTTATCAATCAATAGGACATCATATCAATTAATGACTCTAGAAAAAATAAAAAAATATTTAATATCTAAAATAAAAATAATTTCTATTGAAATTCATGATGATAGTCCACTTCATAATCACGTAGAAAAAATTTTTACTCATTTGAGAATAACTATTATCAGTAATGATTTTATTAATCAAAAATCAATCGATAGACACCGCACAATTTTTTCAATATTATCAGAAATACTTAAAAAAAAAATATATTCATTAACATTAAACACTTACACTGCAAATGAGTGGAAAAATATAAAATTTAAAAAAATAAAACAAACCAAGTGTTTAAAAAGAAAATAATATTTTTTTAGTTTAAAAATACAATTCTACAAATATCATTATGTAATTTTTAAATTAAAATTAGATTTAAAATATATCAAGATAATTCTTGTTTAATAGATCAATTAAAGAAAAACATAAAATTTTTAAAATATAAAAATATGATAAAAAATCTAAATAAACTGATAAAAGTAATCATTTGAGGTAATAAGATGAAATTTTTTATGGAAAAAAATAAAGATGCAGGTCATCGCGTTACAATTCAGATTCCAAAAAGAATAGTGAATGATTCTCTTCTAAGAGAATTTATTGAAATTAATAAAACGACCAAAATTAATGGTTTTAGAAAAGGCAAAGCTCCCATTAAAATTATACAAGAAAAATATGGCAATTCTGTTTATTATGATATATTTAAAAAATTAATGCAAAAATTTTTTCATGAATTTATCAATAAAGAAAAAATAAAAATTATTGGTTTTCCAAAATTTTACATGCATAAAAATGAAGATAAGACAAAAGAATATTTTGAATATTCTGTAATTTATGAACTGTATCCAGAATTTCAAATAAAAGATATACAACAAATAAAAGTAAAAAAAATCAATGTAAAAATAACAGATCAAGATATTAAAAAAAAAATAGTAATATACAAAACAAAAAAAAATATTTGGAAAACAGTCAATAAACCTATTAAATCTCATGATCGTATAACAATTAATTATTGCATATATGAAAAAAATAAAAAATTAAAAGAATTCAATACAGAAAAAATGAACTTTATCGTATCTGAAAATACACTAATACCTCAGGTAAATTATAAAGTCATTAATCATGTTTTAAATGATATTATTTTTTTTAAAATTAAATTTCATCAATTTCATCCAGAAAAAAAACTTCAAAATAAAGATATAACGTTTAAAATAAAAATTATTAAAATTGAAAAAAAACAAGAACTAGAAGAAAATAATAATGAAAAATGCACTGTAGAAAAACAATTAAATCAAATAAATTATCAAAATATAAAAAATAATCTTCGTTCTCAAATTGAGATTATCACCGAAAAATATTTAGAAGATCAAATCATAAAAAAAACAATTGAAAAAAAAATTATATTAATACCTCCGCTTTTATTTCAAGAAGAAATAAAAATTTTATATGAACAATATAAGAAAAAATACAAAGAAGAACATTCTAATATTTTAGAAAAAAAGTATCATTTTGATTTTAACCTGCAAGTTAAAAAAAAATTATATATGAAAATGATAATAGAAAAAATTATCTCTGATAACCAATTATTTACAGATGAAAATAATATACAAAAATTTATCAAAAAAATATCTTTAAATCATAAAAAACCAACAGAAATTATTAATCTATATAATAAAAATAAACATCTAAAAAATACAATAAAAAATATAGATTTAGAGAATCAAGCCATATTTTTATTGAAAAAAAACGTCCAAATCGAACAAAAATATTGGACTTTTGATCAATTTACAAGTTACAACTGGACCGATCATGAAGAATCAATTTTGTAATTAATAAAATTTTTTGTAAAAATATAAAATTTTATAATTTACATTTACTCATCTTTAAAATAATTATTAATATTATTGTTAAATATATTATTGTTAAATATATTGAAAAATCATCAAAATTAAATATTAATTATTTGAAATAAAATTGAATATTTTCAGGAACAAAAAATGTTATACAATAATAAAAAAAACTCGCATGCAACATTAATTCCGATGGTTACAGAAGAACATTCCAGAGGAGAACGTTCATATGACATATATTCACGATTATTAAAAGAACGAGTTATTTTTATGATAGGAACCATTGAAGATAACCTCGCTAATAATATTGTAGCTCAAATATTGTTTCTAGAAGCTGAAAATCCAGAAAAAGATATATTTTTGTACATTAATTCCCCAGGAGGAATTATTACATCAGGCATGTCTATTTATGACACTATGCAATTTGTCAAACCAGATATCAATACTATTTGCATGGGACAAGCTTGTTCTATGGCTGCTTTGTTATTAACCGCTGGAACTAAAGGAAAAAGGTTTTGTTTACCTAACTCGAAAGTCATGATTCATCAACCATTAGGTGGATATCAAGGACAAGCTTCAGATATTGCTATTCATGCTCGAGAAATAATGGATATGAAAAAAAAATTAAATAAATTAATGTCTTTTCACACTGGCCAATCTATAAAAAAAATAAATAAAGACACAGAACGTGATTGTTTTCTGTCAGCAGAAAAATCCATTAAATATGGACTAATCGATTTTATTTTAACTAAACGTTAATAAAAAAATCAAATTAATATTTTCTTAAGATATTTGATGAAATAAATATATAGAATCTATTTACTCAAGAATATAAAATATGTAAAAAAGAGGTTAGATATGACAGATAAGAGTAAAGAAAATTCTAAAAATCTGCTTTATTGTTCTTTTTGTGGAAAAACTCAAAAAGAAGTACAAAAATTAATAGCTGGTCCCTCAGTATATATATGTGATGAATGTGTTAAATTATGTAATAATATTATTAATGAAGAAAATTTAAAAAACAAAAAAAATGATATTGAAAATAAAATAAATTATTTACCTACACCATACGAAATAAAAAAACATCTTGATAATTATGTAATCGGACAAGATCATACAAAAAAAGTTTTATCTGTTGCTGTTTATAATCATTATAAACGTCTTTATAATTTTAACAAAAACACAGATACAGTTGAGTTGGGTAAAAGTAATATTTTATTAATAGGTCCAACAGGCAGTGGAAAAACATTATTAGCACAAACATTGGCTAAATTTCTGGATGTTCCATTTATCATTGCAGATGCAACAACTCTAACTGAAGCTGGATATGTAGGAGAAGATGTTGAGAATGTAATACAAAAATTGTTACAAACATGTAAATACAATACAAAAAAAGCAGAATTAGGTATCATTTATATAGATGAAATAGATAAAATAGCAAGAAAATCTGACAATCCTTCTATTACTAGAGACGTATCTGGAGAAGGAGTACAACAAGCTTTATTAAAATTGATTGAAGGAACATTAGCCTCTATTCCTCCTCAAGGAGGACGAAAGCATCCACAACAAGAATTTTTACAAGTAAATACTGCAAATATTTTATTTATATGTGCCGGTGCATTTTCAGAATTATCTAAAATTATTTCTAAAAGAATCAATATAGGAACAGAAATAGGTTTTAACGCCAATGTTAAAGAAAAACAAGAAAAAAAATCAGAAGATTTTTTATTAAAACAAGTAGAACCTGAAGATTTAATAAAATTCGGATTAATTCCAGAATTTATTGGTCGTTTACCAATCATAACTATATTAAATCAATTGACTGAAGATACATTAGTTAATATATTATGCAAACCTAAAAATGCTTTAATTAAACAATATCAAACGTTATTCAACTTAGAAAAAGTGCAGTTAGAATTTAATTCAGAATCTATTTTGGCCATTGCAAGAAAAGCTATGAATAAAAAAACAGGTGCTAGAGGATTGCGATCTATTATTGAAAAAATACTATTAGACATAATGTATGAATTACCATCGATGATAAATATAGAAAAAGTATTAATTGATGAGTCTGTTGTAAATGCTAATTCATTACCTAAAAAAATATATGGAAAAAACAAATCAAAAAAAGCATCGGGTGAATAAAAAAAAAACATCTGATGATCTAAAAAATAAAGATAATTGCCTTTATTTTCTCAAACGCTTAGCATTAAACGTCAAGCGACCATTCCGATATACTTGGCTGATTATAAGTGTAACTGCATGTTTTATTGTATCATGCAGTTTTTAAATATTATAAATATCGGGAAATTCAACTAAGAGAGAGCTCTATGAATTCTGAGCGTTCTGAACGCATTAAAATCCCTGTTTTGCCATTGAGAGATGTAGTTATATACCCTCATATGGTAATTCCATTATTTGTAGGTCGTAAAAAATCAATAAAATGTATTGAAACGTCTATGAATAATGATAAAAAAATTATGTTGATTGCACAAAAAGAAGCTTCTAAAGATGAACTTACTACAAGTGATTTATTTAATATAGGAACTATTAGTTCAATTTTACAAATGTTAAAATTACCAGATGGTACAGTAAAAGTATTGATAGAAGGTTTACAACGTGCTTGTATTAAAGACTTAACAAGCAATGGGCAACATTTTATTGCAGAAGTTGAGTTAATTATTTCACCCGCTGTTATAGACAAAGAACAAGAAGTATTAATTCGTACAACAATTAATCAATTTGAATCTTATATTAAACTTAATAAAAAAATTCCATCAGAAATATTAAATACGCTCAATAATATTAAAAGTCCAGAAAAATTAGCAGATACTATTGCCGCCCATATGCCATTAAAATTAAATGATAAACAATCAATTTTAGAAATACGCAACATAAATGAAAGATTAGAATTTTTAATGGCAATCATGGAAACTGAAATTGATTTGCTGCAAGTTGAAAAAAGAATTAGAAATCGTGTTAAAAAACAAATGGAAAAAAGTCAAAGAGAGTATTATTTAAATGAACAAATAAAAGCTATTCAAAAAGAACTTGGTGATATGGATGAAATTCCAGACGAAAACAAAATATTAAAACGTAAGATAAAAGCATCAAAAATGCCAAAAGAAGCAAAAGAAAAAACAGAATCAGAACTTCAAAAGTTAAAAATGATGTCTCCTATGTCAGCAGAAGCAACTGTAGTACGTAGTTATATTGATTGGATGATACAAATACCTTGGTATGCTAGAACAAAAATAAAAAAAGATATACGACAAGCTAAAAAAATTCTTGATATTGATCATTTTGGACTTGAAAAAGTCAAAGATAGAATATTAGAGTATTTAGCAGTACAAAGTCGAAAAAATAAAATCAAGGGTCCTATTTTATGTTTGATTGGACCTCCAGGTGTAGGAAAAACATCATTAGGAAAATCTATAGCCAGATCTACTGGTAGAAAATATGTAAGAATGGCTTTGGGAGGAATAAGAGATGAAGCAGAAATTAGAGGTCACAGACGTACATATATAGGTTCTATGCCTGGAAAATTAATTCAAAAAATGGCTAAAGCAAAAGTTAAAAATCCTTTATTTTTACTTGATGAAATTGACAAAATGTCTCGTGATATAAGGGTAGATCCAGCCTCTGCTTTATTAGAAGTATTGGATCCAGAACAAAACGTAACTTTTAACGATCATTATTTAGAAGTAGATTATGATCTTTCTGATGTTATGTTCGTTGCCACATCAAATTCTATGAATATACCAGCACCATTACTTGATCGCATGGAAATTATTCGTATTTCTGGTTATACCGAAAATGAAAAACTAAATATAGCAAAACGATATTTATATCCAAAACAAATTGAAAGAAACGCACTAAGAGAAGATGAATTAACAATTACTGATTGTGCAATAATTAATATTATTCAATATTACACTCGCGAAGCAGGTGTACGTGGTTTAGAACGTGAAATTTCTAAAATATGTAGAAAAGTAGTAAAAAATTTATTATTAGATAAGTTTTTAAAACATATTGAAATAAGTAAAAAAAATTTAAAAAATTTTTTAGGGGTAAAACGTTTTGATTACGGAAGAACTAACAGTACTAATGAAATTGGTCAGGTAATTGGATTAGCATGGACTGAAGTAGGCGGAGAATTACTTACAATTGAAACAGCATGTGTATCAGGAAAAGGAAAACTTACATATACAGGTTCTTTAGGTGAAGTTATGCAAGAATCTATTCAGGCAGCATTAACTGTAGTTCGTTCTGAAGCCGATAAATTAGGTATTAAAAAAGATTTTCATGAAAAACATGACATTCATGTCCATGTTCCTGAAGGAGCTACACCAAAAGACGGACCAAGTGCAGGCGTAGCAATGTGTACAGCTATAGTTTCGTCATTGACAAAAAATCCTGTCAAATCGAATATTGCAATGACAGGTGAAATAACTCTACGTGGTCAAGTTTTGCCTATTGGGGGGCTAAAAGAAAAACTATTAGCAGCACATCGAGGGGGAATTAATACAGTCTTGATACCTTATGAAAATAAACGCGATCTAGAAGAGATACCCGAAAATATTATTGAAGGATTAAAAATACATCCAGTAAAAAAAATTCAAGAAGTTTTAAAATTAGCATTAGAAAATGCACCTTATATTTTAATCCAGAAAAATTTTAATGCAGGAAAATAATATTATATAGATAATTAAATTTGGCTGACAAAAAATTGTCAGCCTTTATACTTTAAATAAAAATTAAAATATCTAGGATCGTCATATTATGACAAAATATTTACAATCGCGCTCAACTCATATTATAGTTAAGTTTATTTTAGGAATAATTATTTTATCTTTAATATTGAGTACTATGAATAGTTACACCAACAAAGATTTTGAACAATATATAGCAACAGTCAATGGTGAGCAAATTAGTTTTAATATTTTTAAAAAAATGTATTTTATTGAAAGAGAAAAACAAAAAAAAATACTAGGAAATAATTTTTTAAAACTTAATCGTAATAAAAGATTTATAAACGAAACATATAATTATGTATTATCGCAATTAATTAACAATGTTCTATTAGAACAGTATACAAAAAAAATAAATTTGCAAGTAAATGATCGTGAAATTAAAGAAATAATATTAAATTCTCCTCTTTTTCAGAAAAACAATAAATTTAATAAAGAGCAATATTTTAATTATCTTACATCTATAAACTTAACTAATCATGAATATATAAATATAATCAAAAGAAAAATAAATACTAAAAATTTAATACATGCTATTTCCAATAGTAATTTTGTTTTAGAAAATGAAAAAAAAAATATAATAAAACTATTATCGCAAAAAAGAGTAATTAAAAAATCAATTATTAAAACAAGCTCTCTAATTTACAAACAAAATGTCACTGATAAAGAAGCACAAAATTATTTTTATAAAAATCAAAACAATTTTTATATTCCAGAAAAATTTAAAATTAGTTTTGTACAATTACAACCAGATAAATTTCAAACTAATTGTAACAATGAAGAAATTCATAATTGGTACTTAAAAAATATTGAAAAATATTCCACAAAAGAAAGAAGAAGATACAGTATTATTCAAACTAAAAATAAAAATGAAGCATTATCAATATTATCTAGATTACATAATACACCAGAAGATTTTGCAAAAATAGCTAAAGAAAAATCAATAGATCCAATTTCATCAAAAAAAGGCGGAGATATTGGATGGATATCAATTGATGCAATACCAAACGAGATAAAAAATGCACATTTAAATAAAAAAAATGAAATATCCGCAATTATTCCATTTCACGATGAATTTTTAATTATTAAATTAAATGAAATTTTATCTGCAAAACAGAAAAAAATATACGAAATATTTGATATCATTAAAAATGATATAAAAAATAAAAAATCATTAGATTTATACGATAGATTAAAACTAGAAATATCTAATAATATTAAAAAAAATCCGAACCAGATTAAATTTATTCTTAAAAAAAATAATATTCTCAGTACAGAAACTGATTGGTTTGATAAAAAATCCATACCTAAAGTTTTGAATAAGCCTGTTTTAAAAAAAATAATTTTTCATAGAAAACTATTGAAAAAAGATAAAATTATAAAACCACATCTACATTTTATAAATTTTAAAAATCATCAGTCATTCTTAATTGAATTTAAAGATTTTCAAAAGAAAAAAATGCAAAGTTTTAATGATGTTAAAAACAAAATTATAAAAAAAATAAAATTTATAAAAGCAACGAAAGAAACAGAAGAAAAATCAAAAAGAATTATTTATGAATTAAAAAAAGGAAAAACAAACCTATTTATAAAATCAAATCTTTATTTCTCTAATCCCCAAATTATATCTCGTTATGATCAAAACCCTATTACATCAATAGTTTTTTCTTTGACTTGTCCAAAAAAAGGGAGAAAAAAATATACTTTATATCAAGATAAAAACAAAAACTTCATAATCATATCACTCGAAAAAGTTTATAATACTAACTTTTCTCAAAAAGAGAAGAATGTTGTTAATCAATATTTAGAAAAAAATAATACTGAAATAATTTTTAATTCTATTCTTAAAGATCTTCGTAAGAAATCAATTATTACATATAATAAAATAGAAAAAATATAAATTAAAATAAAAAAAGTTATTCGATACAAATATATTTTTATCAATTCGAATAACTTTAGTAAAAGTTTACAAAGTAATTAAAAAAAATTAAAATTAATTATTGTATTTTTATTTTAATTATCTTCATTATAAAATAATGATTCAATTTTTATTTATAAATTTTTTTTGAGAAAAAATTTAATTAAAATTTTGTAATAATTTTATAAAAATAAAAAAACAGCAGACCTATTTAAAATAAAAAAATATTATATTCTACCAGTCTAGTAAAATTCGTATTTCTAAATTATATCAATTTATTCAAATTTTTTTAGTAATCAATATTACTATCAATAAATTTAATTCATTAAAATTTTCATTATTTAAAAAGTTTATTTTTATAATTTAGATAATTCAAAAAATGAACTTTTTTACGTTCTAAAAAAGAAGTATTAATCTAAAACCACTATTAATATAATATTTTTATAAACACACTTATTATATCACCTGTAAATACTTAATATATATAAAAAATATAAAAAAATAATATTTTAAATTTCACTTTTAAAAACATTAAAAAAAATATTTATTTTAAATACGTATAATTAACTATTATAAAATTTATACAATGAACTTCTTGATATATGAGTATAATATGTTAAGCGAAGTACTCAAATCTTATAAAATAGTCTGAGAATTAAAAAATAAAAAATTTTTAACTTATAAAAATAATTAATATTCAAAATAACTTTATAATATTTTAAAATTAGGATTTTTTGTGAAATTGTTTAATCAATTAAGATGGTTTTTCGCACGAGAATGGAAAAGATATTTAGGCGCTATTTTATTATTAATAATTATTGCTTCTTTACAATTATTACCGCCGAAAATAGTTGGTGTATTAATAGATTTAATTATAAAAAAAAATATGCACGGATTACAAATCCTACCATGGATTTCGATTATTCTTTTAGTATCCGTAATTATATATATATTACGTTATTTATGGAGAATACTACTATTTGGTGCTTCCTATCAATTAGCCACAGAACTTCGAGTAAAATTCTATTCCTATCTTAGCCAGCAAAGTCAAATATTTTTTTTAAAAAATAGAACTGGAGATCTAATAGCAAGAGCAACAAATGATGTTGACCGGGTCGTTTTTGCCGCAGGAGAAGGAGTTTTAACACTTGTCGATTCATTAGTTATGGGTTTATCTGTTTTAATAGTAATGAGTACTCAAATTAGTTTTTTATTAACAATAATTTCTCTAATACCTATGCCTATTATGGCCATATTAATTAAAAAATATGGAAAAGAATTACATGAAACTTTTCGTAATGCTCAAATTTCTTTTTCTTTGTTAAATAATCAAACACAAGAAATACTAACTAGCATTCGAATGATTAGAGCTTTTGGATTAGAAAAAAATCAATCAAACAAATTTGATGTCATTGTCACTGAAACAGGAAAAAAGAACATGGAAGTAGCTAAGATAGATGCTTGTTTTGATCCAGTTATTTATTTAGCAGTAGCTTTTTCCAATTTATTATCTGTTATGGGGGGGGGATGGTTGGTATGGAATAATTGCATTACTATAGGGCAATTAACTAGTTTTATCATGTATCTTGGATTAATGATTTGGCCAATGTTAGCACTTGCATGGATGTTTAATATAGTTGAAAGAGGCAGTGCTGCTTGGAATAGAATAAATTCAATCATCAACAAAGAACTATACATTAAAGATGGAAATAAAACCATCCCGTTATCTCCTGGCACATTAAATATTAACATCGA
>NZ_JBWHTS010000004.1:0-48245 GCF_056343165.1 Buchnera sp. (in: enterobacteria)
GGATTGGAGGTGGTTGGTTTTCTCCCATTATTAATGCACCTGAAGTAGCAATTCTTGGTGTTTCAAAATCTCAAATCAAACCATTATGGAATGGCAAAGAGTTTATTCCATCTTTAATACTGCCATTATCCTTATCTTATGATCATCGTATAATTAATGGGGCTTATGCAGCACGTTTTATTGTATTTATCAGTAAACTTTTATCTGATATACGATTTTTAATTATGTAGTTTTTACATTTTATTTTTTTCAAATGATGCTTGTTTAAATTTACTTGCTAGAGGTTATGATGAATCAAAAAATTTATACGCAAGTTGCAATTATTGGATCGGGTCCATCAGGTTACTCTGCAGCTTTTCGTTGTGCAGATTTAGGTTTAGATACTGTTCTAATAGAACGTTATGATAAATTAGGAGGTGTTTGTTTAAATGTTGGTTGTATTCCTTCAAAAACGTTGTTACATATAGCTAAGGTAATTAAAGAAGCAAAAGAATTACATGAAACAGGCATTTCTTTTAATGAGCCAGTTATTGATATTAAAAAAATTAAGAATTGGAAAAAAAATGTTATTAATAAACTGACTGATGGTTTATCTAACATGAGAAAAAAAAGAAAAATACGAATTTTTCAAGGCAATGCTGTTTTTGACACTGATAAAAGTCTTTTTGTTACAAGCAAGAAAGACAAGTATAATATTTTCTTTGATAATGCAATTATTGCAACAGGTTCTAGACCTATTAAAATTCCTTCAATACCTAGTGATAATGTGAAAATTTGGGATTCGACTGATGCGTTATCATTTGAAAGTATACCCAATCGTTTTTTAATTATAGGTAGTGGTATTATTGGTTTAGAAATGGCTACAATATATAGTTCATTAGGTTCAAAGGTTGATATTATTGATCGATTTAATCATTTTCTTCCTTCCGTAGATAGAGATATTGCTGATGTGTACATAAAATCTATTAATCAAAGATTTAATTTAATGTTGAATACTCATATAGATAACATTAAATTAAAAGAAACAGGATTAACAGTAGATATAATGCAAGAAAATATTACTAAAAATAATATTTTTTACGATGCCGTGCTAGTCGCAATAGGACGAACTCCTAATATTGATACATTAAGATTGGATAAAATAGGATTAAAAATAAATAGTTTAGGTTTTATACAAGTAGATAAACAGTTAAAAACAAATATATCTCATATTTATGCCATTGGTGACGTAACGGGCATGCCTATGTTAGCTCACAAAGGAGTTCATGAAGGTCATATTGCGGCAGAAGTAATTTCTGGTAAACAGCATTATTTTGAACCTAAAGTAATTCCATCAATAGCATATACTGAACCTGAAATCGCTTGGGTGGGACTAAATGAAACACAAGCGAAAAAAGAAAATATAAATTATGATATCGCAACTTTTCCCTGGAGTGCATCAGGTAGAGCTATTGCTTCGAATTGCAGCATAGGAATGACAAAATTGATTTTTAATAAAGAAAATAATAAAATTATTGGCGGTTCCATAGTAGGTACAAATGCGGGTGAATTAATTGGTGAAGTGGGACTTGCTATTGAAATGGGCTGTGATGCTGAGGATATTTCGTTGACTATTCATGCTCATCCTACTTTATACGAATCAATTGGTTTATGTGCAGAAGTTTTTCAAGGCACAGCGACAGATGTATTGAATTACAAAATTAATAAATAACTATTAATATTTTTGAAAAACTCTATTTTTTAGAACCAATAAAGTTTTTAGACAAAGAAAAGATTATAGAAATTAAACTTCTATAATCTCTTCTTTGTCTAAAAACTTTATTGGTCCAAAATGTTTATTAAATAATATAATTAAATTTCTTTATTAAATATATATTTTAATAAACCACACTTAATTTGGGTCTGTCATAAATATATTTCTCCCATAATAGATTTCGCGCATTTCCCTCCAGAGTAAATTGATAATATAAGAACGTTCTTCTTGTTCTAGATCCTTTACATGAATGTTAAATAAATAATTTTTTAAATTGAACTCTTTTAATAACATTCGAGTATGAAAAATATTTTCTTGATATACATTAACATCAACCATATCATACATTGATTTTATATCATTTGACATAAAATTCTGAATAGAATTTATCTTATGATCAATAAAATGTTTTATACCATGAATGTCTCTAGTAAATCCGCGAACACGATATTCAATTGTCACAATATCTGATTCCAATTGATGTATAAGATAATTCAATGCATTTAGAGGTGAAATAATACCACATGTTGAAACTTCAATATCCGCTCGAAACGTGCAAATCCCACTTTGAGGATGACTTTCTGGATACGTGTGTACACAAATATGACTTTTATCTAAATGCGCAAGTACAGAAGATGATATAATATTGTTATTTAAAACATCAATCTTCTCTAGATTAATTGGTTCTTCACATACTAAAATAGTAACACTTGCACCTTGAGGTTCATAATCCTGATGAAATATGTTTAAAACATTAGCACCAATAATAGAACAAGTTTTTTTTAAAATTTTAGTCAATCGAACAGCATTATATTGTTCATCAATATACGCAATATAACTATTACGTGAATCGTTAGTATTTGCATAGCAAATGTCATAGATACAAAAACTTAGGCTTTTAGTTAAATTATTAAAGCCATGTAATTTTAGTTTTTGCAATTTAATTGCTCTCCTGTAAAAGGATTTTTAACTTTTATTTAATGTATTCAAAATATATTGCGGTAAGAAAAAACTGCTTATATGAATTTTAGCATTATAGTAATTAAAAGATAATCTTGTTTTCTTTATGCGTGATTGTATATTTTCTAATGTATTTTCACGGAATTCCATGTTATTAGTACCCCATGCAAACATCATAACTCCTCCATGATAAGAAGGAATATTTGCTTGATAAAATCTTGCATCATAAAAATGTTTTTTTAAATTTTTATAAGTACAAATAGTTTCATTTTCTTGAAGAAAGAAAACACCATTTTGTGATACAAAAATACCGTTTTTTTTAAGACAATCTTTACAATGAAAATAAAATTCTGATAGAAATAAATTTTTTCCGCAACCAACAGGATCTGTAGAATCTGATATAATTAAATCAAATTTTTCTTTTGTTTTTTTTATGAAATTTAAACCGTCATCAATAATTAATTTTAATCGAGAATCTTGATAAGCATTTTTACTATGATTTGGAAAATACTTTTTACATAAATCAATAATATTGATATCAATTTCAACCATGGTAATATTTTCAATTGTTTCATGTCTACATACCTCGCGAAGTATACCACCATCACCTCCACCTATTATTAATACGTTATTTATTGAACCATGTGTAAATATAGGTACATGAGTTAACATCTCATGATATATGAATTCGTCACGTTCAGTTGTTTGAACAATATCATCTATTACCATGATCTTACCAAATATAGCATTTTTAAAAATTATTACTTTATGATGTGGAGTTTTCTTTTTATATAATAATTTTTCAACTACAAAATATTGTCCAAGATAACGATGAAGTTTTTCATGCCATATTTTTTTCTGATCCATAGTTATATTTATATGTCCTATAAAATGTAATGTCATAGATTATTTTGGGATTAATAAAAAATTACGAGTACTATGAAATAGTAGATTTTATTTTCGGAATTTTTCAAAGAAGGATAATGATTTTTGCAACAATTACTTATTAAAAATAAATTTGTTATTTATATAAAAATTTTTTATAGAAATATTTAAAAAAGTAAAATTTTTAAAAATTATTTTAATAAAGATTATCAAAAATAATATAAGAATGCTATCAATTATTAATTAGATTACATGATATTTATATATTGGTTAAATTTTTTAGAATTATCTTTACAAATTTTGAAAATTGAAGTGATGCGAATGAAATATTTTTCTTAAAATTGAGAGTAGCATTATTATCAGATAAATCCGATATAGATTTTATAACAATAAGAGGGATGTTAAATTTATAGCAAACTTGAGCTATTGCAGCAGATTCCATTTCAACAGCTATTGCAGAAGGAAATTGATTTTTTAAGTATTTTATGCATGATTTTTCTCTAATAAATGAATCTCCACTAATAATAAGTCCTTTTATAGATTTCAATTGATATTTAGAAGAATTTTTTTTACAAAAGTTATATATTTTTTTATTAACTATAAATTTTTTTGGATATTTTGGTACTTGTCCTAGATCATATCCAAAATTTGTTAAGTTTACATCATAATAGCATATTGTCTTCGGTATAATAATATCACCTATTTTTAATGATGAATTTAAGCTTCCAGCAGAGCCGCTATTGATAATAATATCTGGTTGAAATAAATTAATAAGAATCATCGTAGAAATGCTAGCAGAAACTTTTCCTATTCCTGATGTGATTAAAAAAATATTTTTTTTTTCGAACATTCCTATATAAATTTTAACGTTTTCAATTTTTTTTTCTACATAAGGATATATTATTTTTTTTAATTTTTTCGTTTCTTGACTGATAGCGCCTATTATTCCAATTTTCATTTAAATATGATATGCATTTAATAATTTAAAATTGTATAAGATTGATTGTTTAATTTATCTTATGTGAGTTAGATACTGAACGATGAACCGCATCCGCATGTATTTTTTGCATTAGGATTAGAAACTACAAATTTAGATCCTTCAAGATTTTCTAGATAATCTATTTGCGCACCATACAAATATTGCAAACTAATAGGATCAACGATAAATGAAATATTTGATTGAGTTATTATAATATCGTCTTCATTTAATGAAGTATCTAAAATAAATTGATATTGGAAACCACTACACCCCCCACCACTTATATAAATTCTTAATTTAGATTTAGAATTTTTTTGTTTTTCAATTATATTTTTTATTTTTTTAATTGCTTTTTCAGTAAATTTAAGATATTCTTTAAAAGAATTTTCCATTTTTATTTTATTCTCATAATATTGTATATATATTATTTCAATTAGATCTTCTGAACAATTTTATCACAAATAAATATTTTTTAAAAATTTTATCTGTGCGTCTTCTAATCTACAGTACATATCTCCATGCGCCGATAAATAATTTAGTTGTTATTGTTATTGGCGCAGGATATTAGAGATAATAACATTCTTGACTTTTATTTAATTCAATATTTTTAAAAAATTAATCTGACTTTTTACGCAAAAAAGATGGAATATCTAAATATTCTGGTTCTTTATTAATTTTTTCTTCTGAATTTTTTATTTCTTTTTTTATGGTTTTCTGATCTATTTTTTTCGGAGATGTGTTTAAATATTGATAACGGTAATCCATTAATACTTCTCTAGAAGATTTGTTTTTTATTTGATTAATATCTGAATTTTTTTCCATTCCAATACCAGTAGCAACAACTGTTACGCGAAGAGAATCATTCATATCAGGGTCTAAAGAAGTACCTATAACAACTGTTGCGTTATCTGAAGAAAAGGATCTAATAGTATTTCCAACTGTTTCAAATTCATCTAATTTTAAATCGAAACCAGCAGTAATATTAACTAATACACCACGAGCACCAGATAAATCGATATCTTCCAGCAAAGGGCTAGATATAGCTATTTCTGCAGCTTCTTCTGCGCGATTTTCTCCGGAAGATATTCCGGTTCCCATCATGGCATATCCCATTTCTACCATGACAGTACGTACGTCAGCAAAATCTACATTCATTAAACCGGGTCTTGTAATTAGTTCAGCAATACCTTGTACAGCTCCTTTTAAAACATTATTAGCTGCACTGAAAGCATCAAGTAGTGAAATTCCCCGACTTAGAACTTTTAATAATTTATCATTAGGAATTGTAATTAAGGAGTCTACATATTTTGATAATTCAATTATACCTTGTTCAGCTACAATCATTCTTTTTTTACCTTCAAAATTGAAGGGTTTGGTTACTACAGCAACTGTGAGAATACCTAATTCTTTTGCAATTTCTGCCACTACAGGAGCAGCTCCAGTTCCAGTCCCTCCTCCCATGCCAGCTGCTATAAAAACCATGTCGGAACCGTCTAGTGCAGATTTAAGCAATTCTTTATCTTCTTCTGCTGAGGTGCGTCCAATTTCTGGATTAGCTCCAGCACCTAGTCCTTTTGTTATATTGTTTCCTATTTGTATAGTTTGTCCTACTTCTATTTTTTTTAATGCTTGCGCGTCGGTATTTGCTGCAAAAAATTCAACACCTTCAATACGTTCTCTAACCATATGTTCTACTGCATTTCCACCTCCACCTCCGACACCAATTACTTTAATGATTGCATTATTACTTAATTCTGTAGGTTCAAGCATGATCGTTTCCAATATATATCTATATTTGATATAATGTTAATTATAATATATTTTTAAAACTCTTTTTTAAACCAATTGTTAATTTGTTTAAAAATTTTTTCAAGAAAAGAATTTTCTTTTTGTCTCTTTTCAATTTTTGTATAAGATTCTTTTCCGTAATGTAATAAACCAATGGCTGTTGAGTAATGTGATTCAGTTATTTTTTCTATTAATCCCGAAATGTTAAAAGGTTTAGCAATTCGTATTTTTTTGTGAAAAACTTTTTCTGCACACTCAGTTAGACATGAAATATTTGATCCGCCACCAGTAAGTACTATACCACTTAATAATTTATATTTTTCTCCTTTTTGGCGGAGTTTATTTTGTATATAAACTATTTTATCTTGTATTAAAGACAA
Organism: Buchnera sp. (in: enterobacteria); assembly: GCF_056343165.1. Lineage (NCBI taxonomy): Bacteria > Pseudomonadati > Pseudomonadota > Gammaproteobacteria > Enterobacterales > Erwiniaceae > Buchnera > Buchnera sp. (in: enterobacteria). Next base: position 6,746 of record NZ_JBWHTS010000004.1, read on the forward strand.
TAACTCAATATATCTTGATTCAATAACTTCTATTAATGCATCTTGTTGTAAAGTTTTTGGGAAATTATTATTGATATTAGAAAAATCAATGGTTTTTGATGATCCTAAAGATGGTTTCTTTGCTGAACCATATTTAATTTTTATTTTTTCTGCATCATAAAAAGAAGTGCTAAAAGCATATGAGATATCATTAGTCACAATATTTCCAGCATATGGTATAACCTGGCTATATTGTATAGAACCATTGATATAAATAGTAAAATCTATTGTTCCTCCACCTATATCAATCATACATACACCGAGATTACATTCATCTTCGGTTAGAACAGCTTTGCTTGAAGCTAGACCTGAAAAAATGACTTTGTCAACTTTTACATCGCATTTTTCGACAGCTTTAATGATATTTTTAGCCATATTTTGATGACAAGTAATTAAATGTACTTTTACTTGCATACGCACTCCGGAAAGACCTATAGGATTTTTTATCCCAGATTGCTGATCAATTGAATATTCTTGAGGTATTACATGTAATATATGATGTTCATTAGGAATTTGAACCGATCTTGCAATATGTATTACGTTTTCTAAATCTTCTTTTGTTACTTCATCTTCAGAGATTGGAATCATACCAATTTCATTTTGACAATTAATATATTTATTGGATAAAGATAGATATACAGAAGTAATTTGACAATCTGCCATAATTTCAGCTTTTTTAATAGATTCTTGTATACATGAAACTATTGAATCTAAATTATTAATTCTTCCCTTATCTATTCCTTTAGACAAACAAGTTCCAAAGCCAATTATTTTAATCGTATCATTTGTCAATACCTCTCCTACCATAGTTACGACTTTAGTAGTACCAATTTCCAATCCGACTACTAATTTTCTGTCTTTTGATATGATCATTATTTTAGCCTGTACTGTATTGCTTTAGTTTTTTTTTAGTGAACGGTTTTCTGATTTTTTTATATATAAATTATAAAAATGAATACTAATGTTTTTAAAAAAACTGTTCTAATCAAATTATCATTTAAATAAATGTCAATTATGCATATTTAAAATTAATAATACTAGCTCATCAAATGATATTCCCATTTCCTTAGCAGACATAGGCACTAAACTTCTATTTGTCATTCCAGGTATAGTATTTACTTCTAATAACCAAAATTTATTTTCTTTATCTAATATAACATCAATTCTTCCACATCCACTGCATCCAATTGTATTCCATGCTAACATTGCTATCTTATTTAGTTCTCTTTCTTGAGTTATATTTAATCCACTTGGACATGAGTATTGGGTAGAAGAAGATACATATTTAGCATTATAATCATAAAAATTATTTTTGCTTGAAATATGAATAGATGGTAGTGTTTTTTCGCCTAGAATAGATACCGTATATTCTCGTCCTTTTATAAATTTTTCAATAAGAATATTATCATCATAATTAAAAGCTATTTTGATGGCATCGTTGAGTTTTTCAATATGAGATACTAGTGTGATACCTATACTTGATCCTTGATTATTTGGTTTGATTAATACAGGTAATCCTAATTCCAATGTTTTTTTTATTATAGTTTTATATGAAGATTCATTAATTTTTTTTTTTGAAATATAAATTTCAGGTGCTGTTAAAAGATTGCGAGATTTCCATAATAATTTGCTTCTAAATTTGTCCATAGCGATCGAGGAGGCCATAATTCCACTTCCTGTATAAGGAATATTTAAATATTCGAGAACTCCTTGAATACTGCCATCTTCACCGCCTTTTCCATGTAACGAAATATATACTTTATCAAATCCTTCTGATTTTAGTTGCATAACACAATAATCGCGGATATCAATTGGATACGCATTCAGTTGAGATTTTAATAAACTTTCAAGGACAGCGTATCCTGATTTTATTGAAATTTTTCTTTCCGAAGATGTTCCACCTAATAAAACTGCTATTTTTTTGTTCATTTTGTCACTTTTTTATTTTTTTAATTAATATTTTATGCATTATTTTATCTATGTTTCCAGCACCTTGTATTAATACAATGTCATTTCCACTTAATTTAGAAATAAGAGTATCTAATATTAGATGATTATCAGAAATTAAAATTACATGATTTTTTCTTAATTTTTTTATATTATTATAAATTGAGAGACTGTCTGCTCCAATAATGAATTTTTCGTTGGCAGAATATACGTTTAATATTAAAAGAATATCAACTTGAGATAAAATTTGAACAAAATCATGATATAAATTATGTGTTCGTGTATATCTATGAGGTTGAAATATCATTATTAAGTTTTTATTTGGCCAACTGTTTCGTATTGTTTTAATATTTTCAGATAATGCTGTAGGATGATGTCCATAATCATTAATCAACATACAATTGACATTATCACTAATATTTTTTTTAAGTGAAAGATATCCAAGAAATTCAAATCTTCTACAAGTACCTCGAAATTTTTTTAAAGATGAGATTATATCATGATTTTTTACACCTTGATTTATTGCTAGAGCAATAGCAGCTGCTGCATTTAATGCATTATGTTTACCAGGTATATTTAATGTTATGTTTAATTTTTCATTATTTTTTATAACGATTTGAAAATTTCCAAGAAAATAATTTTGTTTATAACAAAAAACTCGTATGTCTGCATTTTTATTGAATCCATATGTAATTACTTTACACTTGATATAAGGTAAAATATCACGAACAGCGTTGTTGTCTATACATATTATAGCAGTCCCATATAATGGAATTTTTTTCAAAAAAATTAAAAAAGTATGTTTTAATTTTTGAAAATTATCATCATAATAATCCATATGATCAGACTCAATATTAGTCAAAATAACTATTTTTGGATTTAAATATAAAAAAGAAGCATCACTTTCATCTGCTTCTACAATAAAATAATGAGAAGATCCTAATCTTGCATAAGAATTAATTGATTTGATTAAACCACCGTTAATTACAGTGGGATCGAGATTGCTTTCAATAAAAATATCTGAAATGATCGATGTAGTAGTTGTCTTCCCATGCGTACCAGAAATTGCTATTCCAAATTTAAAACGCATTAATATTGCAAGCATTTCTGCTCTTAACAATATAGGAATGTTATTTTTTTTAGCAGCAATAATTTCTTTATTTTTCAATGAAATAGCACCAGATTTAACAATAAAATCAACATTTTGAATATTTTTTTCAGAGTGCTGAAAGTATATAGTTACGCCTAGTTTAATTAACTTTTTTGTGACTAAACTTTTTAATAAATCAGAACCGCTAATTTTATATCCTAATTTTAATAAAATTAAAGCAATCCCTACCATGCCTGAGCCACCAATCCCAATAAGATGAATATTTTTATTTTTTTTTTCAGAAATAAAAAAATTTATTTTTTTTATATCTTTTGAATTCATATTTTTATCTTTTTGATTTTAATGTGTTTAAATATATAAAAACTATTTTTTTTTAGGAATATTATTAATAACATTAAAAATATTTAACATTGAATCACGAACACCAAGAGAAAAAGCTTTTTTTGCCATATTTAAAAGTTTATCTCTGTTAAGTGAATTAAGTATATTGACTATTAATTTCGTGTTAAATCTTGATTGGTCGATTATTTTTGCAGCACCAATTAATTCTAAATTTTCTGCATTTCGATGTTGTTGTTTGTCTTTATGTGGATAAGGTATAAAAATCGCCGCTATTCCTACTATTGATATTTCACTTACAGTTAATGCTCCAGATCGACAGACAATGATGTCAGCCCATTCATAAGCAGAAGCTATGTTTTTTATAAAACAGGTAATTATATATTGATTTATTTGAAATTCCTGATATTTTTTCTTTGTTTTTTCCAGTTTATTAACTCCTGTTTGATGCCAAACAATAATTTTTTTTTTTAATAAAAATGATACCTCTGGTAATATTCGATTTAAAATTGTAGACCCTTGACTCCCCCCAATAACCAATACACGTAAAGGACCTTCTCTATTTTTAAAACGATGAACAGGAGAAGGAATATTGATAATACTTTCACAAACTGGATTTCCAACTACTTCTGCATTTTTTAAAACATTAGGAAATGCTTGCATATTTTTTGTAGATATTTTAGAAAGCCATTTATTTGTTATCCCAGCAATTTTGTTTTGCTCATGTAAAACAAATGGAATTTTACAATTCCAAGCAGCTATTCCTCCTGGACCAGATACATATCCTCCCATTCCCAGCATGATGTCTGGAGACCAATTTTTTATTATTTTTTTAATATCAAAATAAGCACGTAATATATATATTGGTGAAATAATTAAATTTTTTAAGTTTGCATTACGTAATCCTTTAATTTTTATAAAATGAATTTTAATACCATGTTCAGGTATAATTTTAGACTCTATTCCATTTTTTGTTCCTATCCAATTAACAGACCATCCTTTTTTAATTAAGTAACGAGCTATAGTTAGTCCTGGAAAAACATGTCCACCAGTTCCACCTGCCATAATTATTATTTTTTTAGAAATCATTTAGTTCCTCTAGGAAATGCTTGTGATGTCCTCAATCTTATTTCGAAATCAATTCTTAATAGAAAAAAAATAGCTATTGAGTTTATAATTAAGCTAGATCCTCCATAACTAATAAATGGTAAAGTTAATCCTTTAGTTGGTAAAATTCCAGTAACAGCACCCACATTAATCAATGTTTGAAAACTAAACCAAATGCCAATAGAACAGGCTAAAAAACCTGGAAAAATTTGTTTTGTTTCAAAAGCTTTTTGACTTATACACATAGCACGAAAAGAAATAGCAAAAATTATTAATAATATTAAAAAGCAACCAATATAGCCCAACTCTTCACCTACAATAGAAAATATAAAATCACTGTGTGCATCCGGTAAATAATCTAGTTTTTGTATCGAATTTCCCAAACCTTGTCCTAGAAAATTTCCACGACCTAATGCTATTAATGATTGTGTTAGTTGATATCCATTTCCAAATGGATCTTCCCAGGGATTCCAAAAAGATAGAACTCTTTTAATACGATAAGGTTCTAATAATATTAATAAAATTACTAATAATATGACAATAGATATAATTATAAAAAATTGTCCTATTTTAGCACCAGAAAGAAATAAAATTGATAAAGTAGTAAAAAAAAGAACAACAACAGTTCCTAAATCAGGTTCTGCTAATAAAAAAATTGATTGTATTATAACAATGCTTATGGGTTTAAAAAAACCCCAGAAATTATTACGTACTTCATTGGATTTCCGTGATAAATAACTAGATATATAACAAAAAGAGGAAATTTTACATATTTCAGAAGGTTGTATATGTAAAAAACCGATTTTTATCCATCGAAAAGATCCGTGTATTGAATCACCTATTAGTAATACAGAAATTAGTAATATAATTGAAATTATCAGTATAATATTACTCTTTTTTTTCCAATAAATAATCGGTGTACGTAAAAAAATAAAAGATAACAAAAATATTAAAAAAAAATAAAAAATTTCTCTTTTTATAAAAAAAAATGGATTGTGATATATATTTTGACTTATAGGGATTGATGCAGAGATAACCATAATTAATCCGATAGAAAATAAAATTAGGGTTAACCAGACTAATGTACGATCATATAGTATAAAAAAAGAATCTTTTTTATTATTTATTTTTTTAATTTTCTCTTTATTTTTAGTGTTTTTTTTTTGTGTGTATATCAAGTTATTTCCTTTATTAATTTTATAAAAAGATTACCTCTCTCTTCAAAGTTGGAAAACTGATCTAAACTACTGCATCCAGGAGATAAAAGTACCGTATCACCTGATTCAACCTGTTTTGAAATTAACATCATCGCTGTTTTTAAATTTTCAACATAAATAGACTTTTTTTTACATATCTTTGATAATTTAATACCATCTTTACCAAAACAATAAATTTTTATTTTAAGATTTTCAAAATCAATTTTTAATTCATTAAAATTTGCAGACTTGCTATCTCCACCTAATAATAATCGTATTGTTCCGGTTTTTTTTATAGAATTTAAAGCAACTTTAGTACTATTTACATTCGTAGATTTAGAATCATTTATCCAATCTATTCCTTTTTTATTTTTTATTATTTGATACCGATGTGGTAAATTTGAGAAATTTTTAAGTGTATTTATTGTTTTATTTCTAGGGAATTGCATTGCATCGGAAATCGCTATAGATACTAATATATTGTTATAGTTATGATAACCGGATAATAATATTTCGTTAGCATTTAATATTTTTTTGTTTTTATAAGTTAAAATAGTTTTGTTATTTTTACAAACAATATAATAATCACTTTTATTTGTTCCGAAACTAATCCAATTCTTATTTTTTTTACAAATAGCATTATCTATTTTATCATTCGAATTAATTATACAAATTTGTGCTTGATTATAAATAGATAACTTAGTTTGTTTATATTGTTCAAAACCTTGTGGATATCGATTAATATGATCTTCACTAATATTAAGAATAACTGCTATTTTTGATTTTAAAGTAAATGTATTTTCTAATTGAAAACTAGATAGTTCTATTATGTATAAATCCACTTTTTTATCAAGCATTTTCAGAACAGGAAAACCAATATTTCCACCCAGAGAAATTTGATAACCTGAATTTTTTGCAATTTTTGCAATCATTGTAGCCACAGTACTTTTTCCATTAGTACCCGTAATTGAAATAATAGGACATTTTACTTCTCTAGAAAATAGTTCAATATCACTAATAATTTCAATTCCTAGTAAACGGGCTTGCATTAAAATAGGTCTAAATGAAGAAATACCTGGGCTTATAACAATTAAATCTGATTCTAATATCCATTTATGTTCTAAACTTCCCAAACTATATTCAATTGTTTTAGGAACTTTAATAAGATTGGCAGGACATTTGGATTCATCAATAATTTTAGGTTGTATTCCTTTTTTTAAAAAAAAATCAAGACATGATATGCCTGTTAATCCTATACCTAAAATTAATATTTTTTTTCCAAAATAATTGTATGTCATCAATATACCTTTAAAGAAATGAGACCTATTAATAGTAATATAAATGACACGATCCAGAATCTCACAATAATTAAAGGTTCTAATATGCCTTTGACTTCGTAATGATGATGAATTGGTGCCATTTTAAAAATTCTTTTTTTTCTAATTTTAAACGATATAATTTGTAATATAACGGATATTGTTTCAAAAACAAAGATGCCACCCATGATAACCAACAATAATTCTTGATGCAATAATATTGCTATAGTTCCCAAAGAACCACCTAATGACAAAGATCCCACATCTCCCATAAATACTTTGGCGGGATAACCATTAAACCATAGAAAACCTAATCCTGAACCGATAATTGCCATGCACAATATAGCTAGTTCTTCTGAATTTTTTACGTAATGAACATGTAAAAAATTAGGACAATTTATATTGTTACTAAATAAAGATATTAATGCAAAACCACAAGTCAAAAAGATTACAGGCATGATAGCTAAACCATCTAATCCGTCTGTAAGATTAACTGCATTACTGGTTCCAACGATTATAAAATAACAAAGAAATACATATAAATAATTAATTTCAAAAGAATTTTTTATATAAAAAGGAACTATCAACTCGGTAGAAATAATATCTTGATTATTAATTTTAATTATATAAATAAATATTAAAGCAAAAATAGATAACCAAAAATATTTTAATTTTAATGTTAATCCCTGAGTATTTTGACAACTTATTTTTTTGTAATCATCTATTAAACCTATTACACCGTAGCTGATTAGAATGCCAGTTACATACCAAATATAAATGTTAGATAAATTACAGTATAATAATGTTGAAAATAGTATAGAAAAAATTATAAAAATTCCACCCATAGTAGGTGTTTTATTTTTTATATAGTGTGTTTTTGGTCCATTTTTTCGTATTATTTGATATTTTTGTAATTTTTTAAAGTAACATATAAAATATGGTCCTATATATAAATTAACAAAAAAAGAAGTCAATAAGCTAAAGATTACGCGATATGGAATATCAGCAACAACATTTAAATTGAAATTTAAGTATTTATTAAAAAAAATTAACATTTTTTTCTCTCCTTAAGAATTTCTTCTACTACTTCTTCCATTTTTGCACTGCGAGATCCTTTAACTAATACTGTTATTTTTTTTTTCTTTAAAAAAAAGTACTTTAAATGTTCACTCAATTTTTTTTTGTTACAAAAGTGTTTTCCGTTATTAAAAATTTTAGTAATTTCCTTGCTTATATTACCAATACTAAAAATTTTATTAATATTTGCTAAATTAGCAGTATTTCCTATCATTCTATGATATAGAATGCTTTTTTCTCCTAATTCAGCCATATCTCCAGTAACTAATATTTTGTAACCAGGCATGTTTTCTAGTACTTTTATTGCTGAGATCATAGATGAAACATTTGAGTTATAAGTGTCATCAATTAAAATTTTATTAGGTTCCAGTATAATTGATTGCAATCTTCTTGGAATAATAGGAGTTTCTAATAGTCCTGTTTTTATTTTTTTTAAAGGTATTTTTAGGGCAAAAGAAAGAGCACTGGCTGCTAACGCATTAGATATATTTTGATAACCTAGAAATGGTAATAAAAGATTTATTTTTCCATGCGGTGTATGCATTGTAAAAGATGTGCCATGTACATAAATTTTAATATCAGTACAAAAAAAATTACTATACTTTTTTTTTTGATAGAAAAATATAAGACATTATTTTTTTTTATATCTTTTTTCCATTTTGAAAGATGATGACTGTCTAAATTAATAATCACCGTTCCATTAGATTTTAAACCAGAAAATATTTCAGATTTTGCTTTAGATACTCCTAATAATGATTTAAATCCTTTTAAATGAGCGCAATGAATATTGTTAATTAATATAATTTCTGGTTGAGCGATATTGGTCGTATAAGAAATATCACCTGGTTTACTTGCTCCTAATTCAATCACGGCATATTTATGTTTTTTTGTAAGCTGTAATAAAGTTATGGGTACGCCAATATTATTATTTAAATTACTAATAGTAGATATTGTTTTTCCATTTTTTTTTAGTATAGATGCTGTCATTTCCTTTACTGAAGTTTTACCACAAGAACCAGTTATAGCTAATACTTTTGCATAAGATTTTTTACGAATCCAACCAGAAATTTGGCCTAAAGCAATAGACGTGTTTTCTACTGTAACATATGAAACATAAGAATTTATATTTTTTTCTGTAATAAAAGCATAGCATCCTTTTTTAATAGCATCGTTTATGAAAATATGAGCATCAAATTTTTTGCCGATCAAAGCAATAAAAAGACAGCCTGGAACAATTTTTCGAGTATCGATAACGATTTCATCTATAAATCGATTTATTCCATACAGCTTTCCATTCGTAATGGAAGCAATTTTTTTTAATGATAAAGAAATCATATCTTTTTTTCCAATAATTTTAAGACTATTTTTTTATCTGAATAATTTATTTGCTTATCCCGAATAATTTGTTTTTTTTCATGTCCTTTCCCAGCTATTAAAATTATATGATTATATTTTGCTTTAAAATAGGCATAAGATATTGCTTTTTTTCTATCAGGAATAATTATTATTTTTTTTTTGTTTTTACAACCATTTAAAATATCTTGTATAATTTTTTTTTCTTTTTCATTTCTTGGGTTATCATTAGTAATGATAACTCTATTTGAATTTTTTTCCGCAATAGCTCCCATAATAGAACGTTTTTTTTGATCTCTTTCTCCTCCACATCCAAATATACACCATATATATCTTTTATAATGAAGGTGAATTGCATCAAGTGTTTTTTTTAATGCATCTGGTGTATGAGCATAATCGATAATAAAAGTTGGTTTTTTGGTCGTAGTAAATGTTTCCATTCTACCATCTACGGGTATTATTTTTTTAGATGTATGAATTAAATCTAATAAACTATAACCTAATTCTAAAAGACAAACTAATGATAATAATATATTTTTAACGTTAAAACATCCAATTAGATTCGATGATATTTCACCTGATCCCCAACTTGATTCAAATGTAATAAGAATAGAATTATTGTGATTTTTAATATTGGTAGCATTAATCCATTTTGTTGAATATTTTTTTTGTTTAGGATTTTTAATAGTAACTGCTATTGTATAAAAGTTAATTAGTTTTTTTAACCATATTTTTCCAAATTTATCGTCAGCATTTAATATAATTTTTTTAACTTTGTGTCTACTAAATAATAACCATTTTGCTGATTCATATTTTTTCATATTTTCATGATAATCAAGATGATCTTGTGTTAAATTTGTAAATATAGCAATATAAAAAGGAACTTCTTTAACGCGGTTTTGTATTAAACTATGTGAAGATACTTCCATAGTAACTAGTTTATATTTTTTTTCTAATGCTTTAGATAAAAAAGAATGAATGAAAATAGCAGAAGAGGTTGTATTTTTTGTCGGTTTTAATTCGTCATTAAAACCATTTCCTAAAGTTCCCATCGTTGCAGTTTTATCACCTAAAATTTTACTCCATTGATTAATTAATTGTGTTACAGTCGTTTTTCCATTAGTACCAGTAACACCAACGATTTTTATTTTTTTTCCTGGTTCTTTATAAAAACGACTTGCTAGCATGGATATATTTTCAGATAGTTTAAAGAAATATATTATAAGAATATTTTTAATATATTTAAATTTTCCATGATTTTCTTTTTTTTCAGTTTCGTATAAAATTGCTTCTGGTTTTTTATAAATAGCTTGCAAGATAAAATTGCGTCCATCTTTCTCAATTCCTGGAACAGCTATGAACAAATCACCTGTAATGATGGTTCTACTGTCTGTGTTTAAATTTAAAATATATTTATTTGGAATGTTTTTAATCCATGGTGATAAAAAATATTTTAGACAAGTTTTATTCATTCAGTTCCTTTTAATTTTTATTTAAAAGTAGCATTTTAATTTAATCAATTATCTGGTTTGACATTCATCTTTTTTAATGCTGCCGTCATAATTTCACTAAAAACAGGAGCAGAAACTGCACCTCCATAATATTTCTTACCTTTAGGATTATCGATAACAATTATTAATGAAAATTTTGGATTACTTGCTGGTGCAATTCCTGCAGTATAAGCTATATATTTTTTAATATAACGTCCATTTGTTCCTACTTTTTTTGAAGTTCCAGTTTTAACGGCAACACGATATCCTTTAACTGCAGCTTGCACACCTCCCCCTCCTGGTCTAGCAACACTTTCCATCATATCAATTACTTTTTTTACATATTTTTCAGGGAAAATTCTTTTTTCTTCTACTGGTTTTTTAATTTTTATAATTGAAAGTGGACGAGATACTCCATATCCACCAATTATGGAATACAATCGTGCTAGCTGAAGAGGTGTTGCCATTAGTCCATATCCAAAAGATAAAGTAGCTTTATCTAAATCAGACCAGTTTTTTTTTTTAGGAACAAAACCACTTTTTTCTCCAACCAGTCCCAATTGAGTTGTTGTTCCTAAACCAAAATTAATATAACTATCAATTAATTTTGAAATTGGCATAGACAGAGCAATTTTTGATACTCCTATATTACTCGATTTTTGTAATATTCCAGTTATACTAAGTTGTTCATGGTAAGAAACATCTCTTATTTGATGTTTTTTAATAAAAAAAGGTTTAGTGTTAATTACTGAATTTTCTTCAATTATTCCTAGTTTTAATGCTTCCATAATGACTATTGGTTTTATTGTTGAACCTGGTTCAAAAATATCTGTAATAGCTCTATTACGAACATTATTTTTTAACAGTTTTCTTTTATTATTAGGATTGTATCCGGGGCTATTTGTCATAGCTAAAATTTCCCCGGTTTTAATATCAATTAAGATAGCAGTTCCAGAATCAGCTTTATTTTCTTTTATTGCTTTGTACAATTTGCAATATGCAACAGTTTGTAATTCGGAATCGATGCTCAGTGTTAAGTTGTTTGATGGACTTTTATTTAATAAACATATATTTTCAATAATTTTTCCTTTGTTGTCTTGTCTTATTTTTCTTTTTCCTGGTTTCCCTGTTAACATATTATCAAAACTTTTTTCTACTCCTTCAATTCCGATTCCATCTATATTAGTCATGCCTATCAGTTGAGCTACTATTTTTCCAAAAGGATAATATCGTTTAGATTCTTTTAATAAAAAAACGCCAGGTAAGTGCAATTTTTTAATATATTCACAAATTTCAGGTCTAATTTGGCGAGCTAAATAAATAAATTGTGATTTTTTATGAGCATCTATATGTAAAAATATTTTTTCTAGTGGCGTAGAAATAGATTTTGATAAAGCTTTCCAACGTTCTTTATTTTTGATGTTTTTAGTATCGGGAATTAATGATGGATTTGCACAAATAGCACTGACTGGTACAGTAACTGCTAGAGGATATCCTTCTCGATCAATAATAAGACCTCTTGTATTTAGTAAAGATTGTGTTCTTAACGTTCTACGATCTCCTCTTATCACAAGTGTATTAGAATCAATTATTTGTAAAAAAATTATGCGTAGTGTTAAAACAATTAAAGACAGAAAAATAAAACTAGATAATATTAAAAATCTCCAATTTATATAGTTTGTTTTTTTTATCATTTTTTCTTTAAAAAATTTATTTTTTTCTTTTTTATGCATTTTCTTTATTAAATCAAAATTATTTTTTTTTAATTTTAGAATGAAGAGATAAAGAATTTTTTTCAATTATTAAATTTCTCCATTCATCATTTTTTTTTTTTTTGCAGAACGAGTTCTTCTTCTTGAGTAATTAATAGTCGAGTTTTGTAAACTGTCATAATAACAAAACTAGCAGATAATATGACAGCTATTAATAAAAATAAATGAGTTTTGCCGTACAAAAGAAAATCATTTTTAATTATTGTTGGTAAGTCATAACGTTGAATTTTCATGTTTATTATTGTTTTTCTGCTATACGAAGTATAGAGCTCCGAGCTCTAGGATTATCATTTATTTCGTTTTTATTGGGGAATATACGATCGATAATTCTTAATTTGCATATTTTTAATTTATTTAATTGTTTTTCTGTAACAGCCATCCCGGATGGAACGATTGCTTTTTTACTATGTTTAATCATAAATTGTTTTACTATCCTATCTTCTAAAGAATGAAAACTAAGAATTGATATACGTCCTCCTGGTTTTAATATTTTTAGTGTGCTTTCTAAAGCTTTTTTAATTTCTTCTAATTCTTGATTAATATGAATTCTAATAGCTTGAAAACTTTTTCTAGCTGGATGTTTAAATTTATTTTTTATCGGTATAGCCTTTTTGATAATATGAGCTAATTCTAAAGTGCTATTTATTTTTCTTATTTGATTAACATTTTTAATTGCGTAAGCTATTTTTTTTGAAAAACGTTCTTCTCCAAAATTTTTTAAAACAGAAGCAATTTCGTTTACATTACTTTTAAAAAGCCAATCTGAAGCAGAAATTCCATAGTTAGGGTTCATTCTCATATCTAAAGGACCATCTTTTTTAAATGAAAATCCTCTTTGATTATCATCAATTTGTAATGAAGATACCCCTAGATCAAAAATAATTCCATTAACTTTTCCTATAATTTTTTCATTTTTTGCATAATCCAGTAATTTTGAAAAATTCTTATTAATTATATGAAAACGCGAATCTTTAATATTACTACCTATAGAAACAGAAATTGGATCCCTATCAATAGAATACAATTTTCCATTTTTTCCTAATTGATTCAAAATTTCATGTGAATGTCCGCCAGCTCCGAATGTACTATCAATATAAATACCGTTTCTCTTTATTTTTAAAGAATTAATTAATTCTTTTTTCATTACTGGAATATGTTTAAATATTCTATTCATTGTGGAAAATAATTCATTAAAAGTATATAATTTAAAGTAAGGATAATGCATGGTCATTTTATATTAAAATGACCATGTTTAATATATAGAAATAGATTATTAATTTAGATTTAAAAAATTTTTTTAATATTTTTATCAAAACATTTAAAAAATTTATAAAAAAATTAAAATTTTTATTAAATATTAAATTTGAATATATGAAATTTGAATATATGAAATGTTTTCTTTTTTATATAAAAATTTATCCTCTAGAAATACCAACAATTCCAGAACGAGTTACCTCGATGATTTCTGATATATTACGTATAATTTTCAGAAAAGAATCAATTTTTTTTGTAGTTCCAGATAATTGTAATATATATGTTGTAGATGTTATGTCTACAATTTGTCCTCGAAATACTTCAGTAATATGTTTTATATCATCTTTACGATGGTTATTCATCTGAACTTTTAATAATATAATTTCACGTTCTATGTGAGACGATTGTCCAATTTGCACGACTCTTAATACATCTATCAATTTATGAAGTTGTTTTTCAATTTGTTCAATTGCTTTTTCATTTCCTACTGTTTGTATAGTCATTTTTGATAAAGAAGGATCTTCAGTAGGCGCTAATGTAATAGTTTCTATATTGTATCCTCTTTGTGAAAATAGTCCTATTACTCTTGATAATGCACCTGATTCGTTTTCTAATAGAATAGATAAAATTCTTCGCATATTTTAGGAAACCTCTTTTTTCCTTAACCACATTTCATTCATTCCGCCGCCTTGAATTTGCATAGGATAAACGTGCTCAGAATTATCTATATGGACATCTACAAATACTAAATACCCATGAGATAGTTTATTCAACGCTATTGTTAATTTTTCTTCCAATTCTTCAGGTTTAGTGATTTTAATACCAACATGTCCATAAGATTCTGACAATTTTACAAAATCTGGCAGTGAATCCATATAAGAATGAGAATGTCGTCCAGAATAAATCATATCTTGCCATTGTCTGACCATTCCTAAAGAAGAATTATTAAGATTTAGTATCAATATTGCTAAATTATATTGTCGTGCTGTAGATAATTCTTGAATATTCATTTGAATACTACCATCTCCAGTGATGCAGATGACAGTTTCATCAGGTAAAGCTAATTTTACTCCTAATGCTGCAGGTAATCCAAATCCCATAGTACCTAGACCACCTGAATTAATCCAATGTCTAGGTTTATCAAATGGATAATATAATGCAGTAAACATTTGATGTTGTCCAACATCTGAAGTAATGTAAGATTCACCTTTTGTAAGTTTAAAAAGAGTTTTAATAACTGTTTGCGGTTTTATTTTTTTACTATTTTGATTGTATTTTAGACTATTAACTGTTTTCCATTTTTTAATAACATCCCACCAACTTTCTAAATATAAAATATTTTTTTCTTTTTGTAGTAAATCTAACATTTTTCGCAAGACATGTTTTGCGTCACCAACAATAGGTATGTTAGCTGATACAGTTTTAGAAATGGAAGTTGGATCGATATCAACATGTAAAATGATAGCGTTTGGACAATATTTATTTAAATTATTTGTTGTTCGATCATCAAATCTTACTCCGATCGCAAAAATTACATCAGCGTGGTGCATCGTCATGTTAGCTTCATAAGTACCATGCATTCCTAACATAGAAATATTTTGAGTATGAGTTCCTGGAAAAGCACCTAATCCCATTAAAGAGGTAGTAACAGGACAGTTTATTTTTTCCGCAAATACTCTTAGTTCTTCACTGCTGTTAGAACTAATAATACCACCACCTGCATAAATTACGGGTTTTTTAGCTTTTAACAGTGTATGTAGAGCTTTTTTAATTTGTCCTATATGACCTTTAGTTGTTGGATTATATGATCGTATGTTAATATTTTCTGGCCATTTAAACTTATTTTCTTTTTTTAAAATATCTTTCGGCAGATCAATTACTACAGGTCCTGGTCGTCCAGTTGATGCTAACCAGAAAGCTTTTTTGAAAACGACTGGTATATCCTCAGTTTTTTTAACTAAAAAACTGTGTTTTACTACTGGTCGGGAAATACCAATCATATCACATTCTTGAAAAGCATCATAACCGATTAATGAAGAAGCAACTTGACCAGATATAACGACCATAGGGATAGAATCCATGTATGCTGTAGCGATGCCAGTAATAGCATTAGTTGCGCCAGGTCCAGAAGTGACTAATACAACTCCTGTTTTTCCAGTAGAACGAGAATAACCATCAGCCATATGAGTTGCGGCTTGTTCATGTCTTACTAAAATATGTTTAATTCCACCAACAGTTTTTAGGGCATCATAAATATCTAGTACAGCACCACCAGGATAACCAAATATATGCTGTATTCCTTGATTAATTAATGATCGAACGACCATTTCAGCTCCTGATAATATTTCCATTTCTTTCCTCCAGGATAATAATTTATTAGGTTTTATTTCCTAGCTCGCTATCTATCAGTTTATCCTGTAGTTTATCTAGATAAAATTAGCGCTATTTAGTATAAAATTTTGAAAAAAAATAATATTTAAAAAATTTTTGCATTATTTTTGAATTAATTTTCAATTAGATATTAATATTAATTTTTATTATTACAAATATATCAGATATTATCAATTAATAGAAAAAATTAAGTATAGTTTATATCATTTGATTTTTATATACTAATTTATTAGAAATTATTTTTTCACTAAAAATTTTTTAAATTTAGGTGAAATCCAGGTTGAAAAAATATTTTTTTCTTTAGTAATAAGACAGACAGATAAATTTTCTCTTAGAGCTAATTTTTTAGCTTCTGTAAAACCTAAAATTAATAATCCCGTGTCCCAGCTGTCAGCTTCTAAAGCTGTTGAAGAAATAACACTAACTGAAACTAAATTATGATTTATAGGTTTTCCGTTAGTGGGATTAATTAAGTGTGAAATACGTTGTCCTTGAAGAAAATAATAATTACGATAACTACCTGCTGTGCTGATTGCATTATTTTTTAAATATGCTAACAAATGTATTGATTTTTTTTGATCAATTGGTTTTTGAATGGCAATTATTTTTGATTTTTTTTTATAATTATCTGTTTTAACTAATACAGTTCCTCCAATTGAGATCGTATAATTTTTTATTCCTTTTTTTTTTAATATTAATGATATATGATCCGCAGAAAAACCTTCACCAAGAGTGGAAAGATTGATTTCTATTCCATCCATATCTTTTTCTAGAAACATTCCAAAAGAATTTTTAATCAGTTTTAAATGTTGACTTCCTGTAAAATAAATTTTTTCTTTTATTTTTTTTTTTGAGGGATAATTAATAAGTTTTTTTTTAGTACCGAATCCCCACATATCAATTAATGGACTTATTGTAATGTCTAATTTTCCATGAGTTTTTTTATTGACTTTTAAAGCCATTGAAATGATTTTAAAAAAATTTGCATTAATTTTTTGCAGTTGATTTTTTTTTTTTTTGTTAAATTGAGATACTATAGAATTTTTTTTCCAAGATGAAAGCATATTTTCATCTTGATTTAAGTATTTTTGTATTAAATTTTTTATGTATGTTTTATTTTTTAAATTAGGAATTTTAACTTGCCAATATGTTCCCATGGTTTTTCCTGTTAATACTACAACATTTTGTTTTTCTTTACTTAACGGTTTTTTATAAAAATTAAACATGATGAGTACAATAAAGATAAAAATACTATAAATTATATTAAAATACATAAAGAACGTTGTTCTCCTATATTAATTAAAATAAATTTTTTGGATTGCATTAAATAAATAAAATAATAGATATTTTTTGCACGATAATTATTGTGATTTTTAAATTTTCCAAAAAATAAATATTTATTTTTTATGGTCTTTTTTCTAATCTTGATATTAGTATAAATTTTTATATTATAGATGTTAACCAGCAATGGAGTTAAATATCGATGGAGTGTATAATAAAAATTTATTCTATTATGTAATGCATTATAAAATATTTTTATTTACAGATTAGATTGTAATCACGAGAAAGAAATAATGAAAAAATCAGCCATGGTATTAAGCAAAGTAATACTGATTTTGACGCTATTACTAAGTTTTGGAATGTCTTGGAGTAACATTGCTCCTATCATAAACAACAGCACTGTTACAAGAGAATCATCTCCTAGTTTAGCGCCAATGTTAGAAAAAGTTATGCCTTCAGTAATTAGCATTAATATTGAAGGGAGTACTATTGTACGTAATTCTCGTTTACCTCATCAATTTCAACCATTTTTTGGCGATAATTCTCCTTTTTGTCAAGGCAATTCACCATTTCGTCATTCTCCTTTTTGTCAAATTAATCCTAATTCTGATAATACAAACGGAAAATTTACAGCGTTAGGTTCTGGTGTAATTATTGAGGCTAATAAAGGATATGCAGTAACAAATAATCATGTTGTTGAGCATGCGAATAAAATTCAAGTACAATTGAGTGATGGACGTCGTTATGAAGCTCAGGTAATTGGTAAAGATCCCCGTTCTGATATAGCATTAATACAATTAAAAAATGCAAATAATTTAAGTGCTATAAAGATTGCTAATTCTGATGCTTTACGAGTAGGGGACTATACTGTAGCAATTGGAAATCCATATGGACTTGGAGAAACTGTTACTTCAGGTATTATTTCTGCTTTAGGACGAAGTGGTTTAAACATTGAACACTATGAAAATTTTATTCAAACTGATGCAGCAATCAATAGAGGTAATTCAGGTGGGGCATTAGTTAATTTAGACGGTGAATTGATAGGAATTAACACTGCTATTTTAGCCCCAGATGGTGGTAACATTGGAATAGGTTTTGCTATTCCGGGAAACATGGTAAAAAATTTAACTGAGCAAATAGTTCAATTTGGACAAGTAAGAAGAGGGGAATTGGGTATAATAGGTATGGAGCTAAATTCAGATTTAGCACAAATCATGGAAATAAATGCACAAAAAGGCACTTTTGTCAGTCAAGTTTTACCTAATTCGTCTGCATCTGAATCAGGTATTCAGGCTGGTGATATTATAATTTCTTTAAATCAAAAACCTATTTCTAGTTTTTCAGCATTACGCGCTGAAATAAGTTCTTTGCCAGTGAAAACTAAAATGGAATTAGGAGTGTTTAGAGAAGGAAAAATTAAACATATAACTGTTGAATTAAGAGAGTCTATAAAAAATAATTCAGGTTCAGAAAACATTTATATAGGAATGGAAGGTATAGAGTTAAGCAATTACGTGTCTAGTGGA
This sequence comes from Buchnera sp. (in: enterobacteria), assembly GCF_056343165.1. NCBI lineage: Bacteria > Pseudomonadati > Pseudomonadota > Gammaproteobacteria > Enterobacterales > Erwiniaceae > Buchnera > Buchnera sp. (in: enterobacteria). Next base: position 25,945 of record NZ_JBWHTS010000004.1, read on the forward strand.
CAAAAAGTTATAAAAGTAGAAAAAGTAAAATTCAATAGCCCTGCATTCAAGATTGGTTTTAAAAAAGATGATATTATTATTAGAGTTAATCAGAAATTAATAAGCAACATAGAAGAATTGAAGAAAATTTTAAATACTAAACCTAAAATATTAGTTTTTCATATTAAAAGAGGTAATGATAGTATATATTTAGTAAGTGAATAATTGTTGCATGGTCCCCGCCCGAAAAATACGGGCGGCTTTATGTCAATTTATTTTATATTTCGTAATAATTTGTTAATTTCTGTTTTGCTCAATGTTTTCGAATCTACTTTTTTTACAATAATAGCAGAATAAAGATTATAATTTTTATTTTTGGATGGCAAGCTTCCGGATACTACCACAGAGTGAGCCGGCACTTTTCCATAAAAAATTTTTCCATTTTCTCTATCATATATTTTAGTACTTTGTCCAATAAAAACACCCATAGAAATTACGCATCCTGTTTCTACGATAACTCCTTCTACAATTTCAGAACGAGCACCAATGAAACAATTATCTTCAATAATTGTAGGATTGCTTTGGAGAGGTTCAAGAACACCTCCTATACCTACACCTCCAGATATATGTACATTTTTGCCAATTTGAGCACAAGATCCTATGGTAGACCAAGTATCTACCATAGTACCTTGGTCAACGTATGCACCTATATTTATATAAGAAGGCATGATTACAGTGTTATGATTAATAAAAGAACCATATCTTATTGTTGCTGGTGGTACTATGCGTGCTTTTTCTTTTTTAAATTCTTTTTCATCATATTTTTCATATTTTAATGGAATTTTGTCATAGTAATTAGTATAATTTCCTTTAACGAATTTATTTTTTTCTATATACATGTATAGTAATACTGCTTTTTTTAACCATTCATGTGTGATCCAAGAACCGTTTTTCTTTTCTGAAATTCTAATTTTTCCATTATTTAACAATTCAATAACGTGAAAAATGGTTGTTAAAATTTTCTGATCCACATTGTCAAGTTGAATTGTATTTTTATTTTCATACGCTTGTTCAACTATTTTTTTGAATTCTTGCATATTTTTATTAAACCTAATTTATCATTAATGAAGTAAGAAAAATTTTTTATAATAAAAAATTTAATTTTTATTAAACAAATTTGGAGAAATTTCTTCGTCTTTTCGCCATGTTAAAATATCGCATCCATAATCTGTGACTAATACAGTATGCTCATATTGAGCTGATAAAGAATGATCTTGAGTTTTTATAGTCCAACCGTCTTTCATGCATTTTACTTGAGGGCTTCCGGAATTAATCATAGGTTCAATAGTAAAAATCATTCCTGTTTCTAAAATAATATTATTCGCTTTGTTTTTATAATGTAGTACATGAGGTTCTTCATGAAAATGACGACCAATTCCATGACCACAGTATTCTTTTACTACAGAGAAATGATTGCTTTCAACATAATTTTGAATAGTTTCACCAATTTTATATAGAGGTATTCCGGGTTTAACTATTTTTAAAGATCGGTAAAGACTTTCTTGGGCAACTTGACACAAACGTTGAGATACAAGACTAGTTTCTCCTATAAAAAACATTTTTGAAGTATCCCCATAATAGTTTTCTTTAATAATCGCAATATCTATATTAACTATATCTCCTTCTTTAAATACTTGATTTTTACTGGGAATACCGTGACATACTACATCATTAACAGAAATACAGATTGATTTTGGAAATCCATGATAGCCTAAACATGCTGAAATAGCTTTTTGCTTATGAATAATATAATCATGACAAATTTGATCAATATCCTCTGTGCTTATTTTGGGTTTCAGATGTTTTTCTATCATTTCTAAGACTTCAGATGCTAATTTTCCAGATATTCGCATTTTTTTAATTTCTGATTCTGTTTTAATTATACAACTCATAAAATTTAACCATTTTATATAAATTTAAAAAATTTAAGATTTAAATTATAACTTTAATTTTTTTTTTTTAAAAATTTAATTGTAAAATCATGTAAAAATGTCAATAATTATTCATTTTAACAATAAAAAAATGATATAAATATCATAGATATTAAATAAAAATAAAAAATTAATATATTGATCTTTATTTTTGTTTGAGATAATACTTGTAAAATATTTTAATGTTTTTAATTTAATTTTAGAGGCGACTATGGAAATAGTATCAATGCGCGATATGCTAAAAGCAGGCGTTCATTTTGGTCATCAAACACGTTATTGGAATCCAAAAATGAAACCTTTTATTTTTGGAACCCGTAATAGAGTACACATTATTAATTTAGAAAAAACACTTCCAATGTTTAATTTTGCTCTTTCTGAATTAAAAAAAATTTCTCTAAGAAAAGGAAGAATACTCTTTGTGGGCACTAAAAGAGCTGCTAGTAAAGGAATCAAAGAAGCTGCAATCAATTGTGAACAATTTTATGTTAACCATCGTTGGTTAGGTGGAATGCTAACGAATTGGAAAACAGTTAGACAATCTATAAAACGTTTGAAAGATCTAGAAATAGAATCTAAAGATGGTACATTTTCTAAGCTGACTAAAAAAGAGGCTTTAATAAGAACGCGCGAACTGTATAAGTTAGAAAATAGTTTAGGTGGTATTAAAAATATGGGAGGGTTACCTGATTGTCTATTTGTCATTGATGCAGCACATGAAAATATTGCCATAAAAGAAGCTAATAATTTAGGTATTCCCGTATTTGCTATCGTTGATACTAATTCTAATCCCGATGGTGTAGATTATATTATACCCGGTAATGATGATGCTATTCGATCAGTAAATCTATATTTAAAATCTATAGTACTTATTATATCTAAAACACATAATAAAAGTTTATCGGATAAAATTTTGATTAATTCTAAAAATAATATAGATGTTGAATAAAAAAATTTATTGAGATATTAAAAACTTTACAAGTTTTAAATAAGTTATTTATACGAAAGGAAACTAACATGACAAATAACAAAATAAATTCTTGTCTTATTAAAGAATTAAGATCTCGAACAGGAGCAGGTTTTTTAGAATGTAAACGAGCATTATTAAAAGAGAATGGAAATGTTGAATTAGCTATTGATAACTTAAGAAAGTCAGGAAAACTGGTTGCCGAAAAAAAAATAAATAATATTACTAATCAAGGTATGATTTTTGCAAAAATTCAAAATAATATTGGTGTTATGCTTGAATTGAATTGCGAAACTGATTTTGTATCTAAAGATAATTTATTTAGTTCTTTAGGAGAAGATATTTTATTAAAAGCAATAGAAAAAAAAATAAAAGATGTTAATCAATTAAAAGATATTTTTGAATCAAAAAGAACAGATTTAGTTTTTAAAGTAGGTGAAAATATTAATATACGTCGTTTTTGTTTTATAGAAGGCGATAATATTATTTCCTATCTTCATGGCATTCGTATTGGTGTTTTAGTTAGTGGTGCTTTTTTAAATGAAATAATATTAAAAAATATTGCAATGCACATAGCTGCAAGCAAACCGGAATATTTACAGCCAGAAAATGTACCTAGTTCAGTTTTTAAACGTGAATATGATATTCAATTACAATTAGCAAGTAATCTAAAGAAATCGCCTAATTTATTGAAAAAAATTATAGATGGAAAAATGAATAAATTTATTAATAATATTTCTTTAACAGGTCAGAGTTTTATTATGGATCCTACAAAAACAGTAGGAGATATTTTAAATGAAAACAATTCATATATTAAATCGTTCGTTAGATTTGAATTAGGTGAAGTTATTTATAAATAGAATTTTTCTTTAAATTAAAATATGGATTTTAAAACATGTTAATATAAAATATATTTAGGTTGAGGATATGTCCACAAATAAAAAATCTATATATAGACGTATTTTATTAAAAATAAGTGGAGAAGTATTACAAGGAGTTAATAACTTTGGTATTGATATAAGTTCTTTAAAAAGAATAACAAAAGAAATTGAATCTATAGTTAAAATTGGAGTTCAAGTAGGATTAGTTATTGGAAGTGGCAATTTATTTCGTGGTTCAAAATTATCTAAATTAGGTTTTAATCGTGTATCAGCAGATCATATGGGCATATTATCAACGATTATTAATAGTTTAGCCATGAGAGATACAATTGATTCAATTTCTTCTATTAAGACTTGTTTAATGTCTGCAATACCATTAAATGGTATTTGTGAAATATATAGTTGTAAAGAAGCAATAAATTTATTATCTAATAATTTTATTGTCATTTTTTCTGCTGGAACAGGTAATCCTTTTTTTACAACTGATTCAGCTGCGTGTTTGCGAGGAATCGAGACTGAATCCGATATCATTTTAAAAGGTACAAAAGTTGACGGGGTGTATTCAAAAGATCCAAAAAAAGATGATCATGCTATTCTATATAAAAAATTAACATATAAAGATGTTCTTCAAAGAGAACTAAAAGTAATGGATTTAGCTGCTTTTACACTTGCACGAGATCATAATTTACCCATCCGAGTGTTTAATATAAATAAGTCTGGATCTTTATATCGTATTATAACGGGAAATAATGAAGGTACTCTTATTACTAGATAAGGCTATATATACTAACTATATAAGTTTTTAAAAAGTTTTTAAAATAATATAAAATTAAGAATATATTCTATAGGTAATCATGTGATCAATCAGATTAGCATCAAAACTCGTGAACAAATGGAGATGTGTATTCAAACATTTGAAAAAAATATTAATAATATCAAAACTGGTCGAGCATCACCACAATTGCTTCATGGCATTTATATTGAATATTTTGGTTCCAAAACACCTTTACGTCAACTATCTAATATAATAGTGGAAGATTCTCATACTCTTAAAATTAATGTATTTGATAATTCTATTACATCTTTGATTAGAAAAGCTATTTTGAATTCAAATTTTGATTTAAATCCCATTTTACAAGGTAAAGATATATTAGTACCAATACCTCCATTAACAGAAGAAAGAAGAAAAAAATTAATTAAAGTTATTCGTAATGATGCCGAAACTAGTCGTATTAAAATTCGCAATATTCGCAGAGATTCAAATGATAAGATTAAAAAACTTCTTAAAAATAAAATTATTAGTGAAGATAATGAACATAATTCACAAACTAAAATACAAATCATGACAGATGAATATATAAAAAAAATAGATTGTATTTTATCTAAAAAAGAAATAGAACTTATGAAATTTTAAGTTTTTTATTTTTTAGATGTACATTATTGATCTAATAAAGTGTAAATTAAAAAATTTATATAAAAAATTTATTAATTTTTTATGATTAAGAATACTTATGAAAAAAATTACTATTTTAGGATCAACGGGTTCCATTGGTATCAGTACATTATCTATAATTCAAAAAAATCGCAATTTATTTAAAGTAATAGCTTTAGTAGGTAATAAAAACGTTGCTACTATGGTACAGCAATGTGCATTTTTTACTCCTGATTGGGCGGCGATGGGAGATGAAAAATCCGCTAATATATTAAGAAAAAAATTAAAGAGTAGAAAAATAAAAACAGAAGTTCTTTATGGAGAAAAAGACATTTGTACGTTGGCTTCATTAGAAGAAACAGATCAAGTGATATCTGCAATTGTTGGGATGGCAGGTTTGTTGCCAACATTATCAGCAATACATGCTGGAAAAACAATATTATTAGCTAATAAAGAATCTTTGATTACATGTGGTTATTTGTTTATGAAAGCACTTGCTTCCAGTGGTGCTAAAATTTTTCCTATTGATAGTGAACATAATGCTATTTTTCAAGTTTTACCGTTAGAAATTCAAAAAAATTTAGGAGTATCTAGTTTAAAAAAAAATAGTATTAAAAATCTTGTTTTAACTGGTTCCGGAGGTCCATTTTATAAATTTTCTACATCTGATTTATCTAGCGTAACTCCAGATCAAGCATGTGCTCATCCAAACTGGTTGATGGGGAAAAAAATTTCTGTGGATTCAGCAACTATGATGAATAAAGGTTTGGAATATGCTGAAGCAAGATGGTTGTTTAATGCTTCAGAATCAGAAATTAAAATTTTAATTCATCCTCAATCAGTTGTTCATTCTATGATACAATATTGTGATGGTGCTGTATTAGCACAATTATCAGTACCTGATATAAGAGTCTCTATTTCATATGCCATGTCTTGGCCAAATCGTATTCATGCAGGAGTTGATTATTTAGATTTTTCTAAATTAAATCATTTATCGTTTTTTGAACCTAACTTCATTCAATTTCCATGTTTAAAGTTAGCGATTGATGCTTTTTCTCAAAGTCAATCTGCTATGATTGTTTTAAATGCAGCCAATGAAATCGCTGTATCAGCTTTTCTTCATTCTAAAATTTCTTTTACTAAGATTTATGAGGTAAATATTGAAATATTAATGTCTTCTTTTTTTTCTGAACCTAAATGTGTTCAAGATGTTTTAGAAATTGACAGAAAAGCGAGAATATTAGCTAAAAATAAAGTTTTATCTTTATCTTCTTGAAGGTGCATTTTTAATGTATTAATCATCTTATTCAGGATATTTTAACGAAATTATTTTTTAAAGAGAAACATATACGTATTATGCAGTATAAATTTTCATTAGAACATAAAGAAAAAAAAGAACTTAAAGAAAAAAATATACATAATATTCGTCATGTAGCAATTATTATGGACGGAAATGGACGATGGGCCAATAAAAAGGGAAAAATGCGTTTTTTAGGTCACAAGGAAGGTTTTAAAGCAGTCAAAGAAGCAATAAGATTTTCCATTAAAAATAATTTAAAAATATTAACGCTATACGCTTTTAGTAGTGAAAATTGGCATCGTCCACTATCTGAAATAAAATCTTTAATGAAATTATTTTCTTATGCATTAGACAGTGAAATTAAAAACTTAAAAAAATATAATATTAGATTTAAAGTTCTTGGTGATATAACATATTTTAATAAAAAATTACAAGATAGCATTCATTATGCAGAACAAATAACTTTAAATAATAGCGGTCTCATTTTAAATATAGCTGCAAATTATGGTGGAAGATGGGATATAATTCAAAGTATAAAACAAATTGTTAATAAAGTTCAACAAGGAATTTTAGATGTAAATGATATTGAAGAAAATACTCTTTCTCAATATTTATCGACTAAAAAACTTCTTCCGGTAGATTTAGTTATTAGAACAGGAGGAGAAAAAAGAATTAGTAATTTTTTATTATGGCAGATAGCTTACTCTGAATTATATTTTACTGATGTTCTATGGCCAGATTTCAATCAAGATGTATTCCAATGTGCTATAGATTCTTTTATATCCCGTGAACGTCGTTTTGGAGGATTTAAAAAATATGAAGAATAGCATATTTTTTATTATAAAAATTTTTATGTAAAAAACTTTAAATTTATATTAAAAATAAAGTTTTAATTTATTTTAAAAAATATTTTTTTACTAAATAATTTAATAAAAAATACAAAAAAATAATGAATGAATGTTTTTTAAATTTTATTTTACTTCATAATTTTTCTTACTTGTAAGTATTTTTTAATAAATTTTACGAAAATAAGAAGTTTATTGCAGGAAAAATTATAATAATAATGTTAATTAAAAATTTTTTTATAGCTTTTTTGATGTTTTTTAGTACATTCGTTTGTGCAGAAAATACATTACTTGTTAAAGACATTCAGTTTAAAGGGTTAAAAAACTTTTCAAAGAACGAAGCGTTAAAAAAAATTGTTTTTAGTATTGGTAGTGAAATTTCTCAATATGATGTAAAAAATAGCATTAAATCTTTGTTTAAAACGGGAAAATTTGAAGATGTTAAAGTAATTTTTTCAGGAAAAACTGTTGTATTTAACATTAGAGAAAGACCTATTATTTCTAATATAGTTATTTCTGGTAATGATATTGTTAAGAATTCTATATTAGATAAATATTTAAAAAAATTAAACATTGAAAAAGGAAAACCATTTAATGATTTTTTTATTAATATGTTTATCAAGACAATAGAAGATTTTTATCATGATATAGGAAGATACAAATCAAATATAAAAGTATTAAAATTTTTTTATAGAGATAATACTGTTAATTTAAAAATGTTAATTGACGAAGGCCTCCCAATAAAAATCAATAGTATTAAAATAATTGGCGTTCAAGATTTTTCTAAAGAAAAAATCTCTTCGTTGTTGCATTTAAAAGATTATCATTCTTGGTGGAATTTTTTAGACCAATCTACTTATTCTCCAAAAGAATTAAATAATGATTTAGAACGTTTAAGAAATTTTTATTTACGTCATGGATATTTTTATTTTGATTGTAGTACTAAAAAAATAGATTTTTTAAAAGATAAAAATGAGGTAAATATTACAATCAATGTTTCTGAAGGCTATAAGTATAGAATTTCAAATTTTTTTGTTAATGGTGATTTGTTTCCATATCGAGAATTTATTACTAATTTAATTGAAATTAATCCTTACGAATTTTATAACAAAGAAAAAATTGATTTTATAGCACATAAAATAACAAGATTTTTATCTGAAAATGGATATATCAATTCTACAGTTATAGTTAATCCTGAAATCGATCACGAAAAAAAAACAATAACGTTAGATTTTAATATTGATATTAAACAACGTTTTTTTGTAAAAAAGATTCATTTTTTAGGAAATGAAACTACTCAAGATAAAGTTTTACGTCGTGAGATTAAACAATTAGAAGGTCAATACTTTAATATAAAGTTAGTAGAATTAGGAAAAAAATCACTAGAAAAAACAAAATATTTTAGTGATGTTGAGATAATTCAACAAATCAATCCTAATAAACCTAATCAAATAGATATTACTTATAAAGTTAAAGAACAGCCTACTGGTTCCATAAATTTTGGTTTAGGATATGGAAGAGATAGTGGTACAAGTTTTAATATTTCTTTTTCTCAAGAAAACATGTTTGGTTCCGGAAATGCTTTAAAAGCTAGTATCATTAAAAATGATAATCAAAACTATGCTGATATATCCATGAGTTATCCATATTTTTTTTCTAATAGTACAGATTTAAACACTAGATTTTTTTATAACGATTTTAAGTATAATTTTAACAGTGTTTCAAATCTTATAAAAAAAACTTATGGTTTTGAAAGTAATTTAGGATTTTTGATTAATAATACTAATAGATTGAATTTTGGATTAGGATATACTCACAATGGTATTAATAATCAAGAAAAAAAAATTAACACTCTTCCATTAATAAAAAAATCATTAAATACAGCATTTTTAAAAAATAGTTTAGTGGATGATTTTACTATAAATTATTCTTGGATATATGATAATTTAGAATATCGTTATTTTCCTATTTCTGGCAATCAAATACATATCACCGGGAAAAATACTATTCCTGGATCTGACAATAATTTTTATAAAATAATGTTAGATGTTGATCAATATATCCCCTTAAATCAAAAAGAAAATTTTATTTTTTTAAGTCATTTTTACATGGGCATAGGAAATCTTTTCAATAAAGAAAAACTTCCTTTTTATGAAAATTTTTATGCTAGTAGCATGAATAATATTCGTGGTTTTCGTACCAATACTATTGGTCCTAAAAAAATTTATGACAGCACTCATTTAGATAATTGTATTGGATATAAAAATAATAATATATGTGAATCAATTGATTCTATTGGTGGGAACTTAACTTTAGTTTCGAATTTGGAACTTATTGTGCCCACGCCTTTTGTAGATAAAAAATATTCTAAGTTTCTTCGTTCTTCTTTATTTTTAGATGCTGGTAATATTTGGGATACACAATCTGATGATGCTAAAAATATTGATTTTTGTTCATTTTTAAAAGAAAAAATGTTAAATGATATTTATGCATCAGTTGGTCTTTCATTGCAATGGTTTTCTCCAATTGGTCCATTAGTTTTTTCTTATGCAATCCCTATTCAAAAAAATAAAAATTATCAGTTGGAACCATTTCAGTTTAATTTTGGTAAAAATTGGTAGTGATACATTTTTAATGTAATCTATATTTTTGAAAATATAAGATTAATTTTTATGTAAAAAATTTTAAACAGGGTAAACATTTTGAATTTTATAGACAATACTTTAAATATTAAAAAAATTTTAAAAATTTTACCTCATCGCTATCCTTTTTTATTAATTGATCGAGTTTTAAATTTTAAAATATTTAAATGTTTGCAAGCCATAAAAAATTGTACTATAAATGAACCTTTTTTTCAGGGGCATTTTCTAAATAAACCAATTTTCCCTGGTGTATTAATTATTGAAGCTATGGCTCAAGCTGCAAGTATTTTAATATATAAAAGTACAGGTAAATTAAATATAGGTAAATTATATCATTTCGTAGGTATAGATAATGCTCGTTTTAAGAAGATAGTGACTCCTGGTGATCAAATTCTTATACAAGTAACTATTTTAAAATCGAGCAAAAACATGTTAGTTTTTAAAAATATAGCATTAGTAAATAATAACATCATTTGTAAATCTAACGTTATTTTTGCTAAAAAATATTTATTGTAAAATATTTATTTATGTATCAATACCGGAAAAATATATGAATGAACCAAAATTTATTCATCTTCATGTTCATAGTGATTATTCAATTGTTGATGGATTATCAAAGCCTGAAGACCTAGTTAAAAAAGCAGCATCTTTGAACATGCCAGCTATTGCGATAACTGATTATAATAATTTATACGGTGTAATTAAATTTTATAGCACAGCTCATAAATTAGGTTTAAAACCTATTATTGGTATTACAGTACAATTTTTTTCTGACTTAATAAAGAACGAATTGACAAAATTAACTTTGTTAGCTTCTACAAAAGAAGGATATAAAAATTTAATTTTATTAATTTCATACGCTTATCAAAAAGGCTATACAAACAATAGCGATGTGACTATTGAAAAAAAATGGTTATTAGAACTAAATGAAGGATTAATATTACTTTCCGGAGGTTCTGAAGGTGAACTTGGGAAAGTTTTGCTTTATGGTAAATCTTCATTAATATCTACTTGTTTATCATTTTATAAAAAATATTTTCCTGGTTCTTATTATTTAGAATTATTTCGTACTAATAGAAAAAATGAAGAAAAATATCTAGATTTAGCTGTAGATTTATCTTTATCTCAAGGCATTCCCGTTGTTGCTACAAATGATGTTTGTTTTTTAAATAAAGAAGATTTTAAAATCCATAAAATTAGAATTGCTATCAACGAAGGCAAAACATTACAACATTCAAAAATTCAAGACAATTATAGTGATCAACAATTTTTAAAAAGTGAAAAAGAAATGTTTGATCTTTTTTCAGATATTCCAGCAGCACTTATAAATACTGTAGAAATTGCAAAGCGTTGTAATGTTTTCATAAATTCTGGAAAGTATTTTTTACCTCATTTCTCAACTGGAAAAACAAATGTTAAAGATTATTTAATTACGCAAGCATATCAAGGGATAAAAAAACGTTTGAGATTTTTGCACATAAAGAAAAAAAATTACAAATATATTTATAATCAGTATAAAAATCGCCTAGATATGGAATTAAACATAATTAATAAAATGGGTTTTCCTGGATATTTTTTAATTGTTATGGAATTTATACAATGGGCTAAAGATAATAATATACCAGTAGGTCCGGGAAGAGGTTCTGGTGCGGGTTCTCTTGTAGCATATGCTTTAAAAATTACAGAAGTGGATCCATTCTCTTTTGATCTTTTATTTGAAAGGTTTTTGAACCCTGAACGTATCTCAATGCCTGATTTTGATATTGATTTTTGTATGGAAAAACGTGATAAAGTAATTGATCATGTTTCAGATGTATACGGTAGAAACGCAGTAGCGCAGATTATTACTTTTGGAACACTAACAGCAAAAGCTGTTATTAGAGATGTAGGTCGAGTTTTAGGGTATTCATATGGATTTATTAATAAATTATCTAAATTAGTACCTTTAGATCCAGGAATTACTTTAAATCAAGCGTTTTCTGAAGAATCTGAATTGTCTAATCTTTATAAAAATAATGAAGATGTTAAAAGTTTAGTTGATATCGCTAAAAAGTTAGAAGGAATAAATAGAAATGTTGGTAAACATGCAGGAGGTGTGGTCATTTCACCTACTAAAATTACTGATTTTTGTCCATTATATTGTGATGAAAAAGGGAATAATCCAGTTACTCAATTTGATAAAAATGATATAGAATATGTAGGATTAGTAAAATTTGATTTTCTTGGTTTGCGAACGTTAACAATTATTAATCATGCTGTAGAAATGATTAATATGAAATTAAATCTTCATAAAAAAAAATTAATAGATATTAATGTGATTCCTTTGAATGATATTAAATGTTTTAATTTATTAAAAAAATCTGAAACTACTTGTGTTTTTCAATTAGAATCGTATGGGATGAAAGATTTAATTAATAGATTAAAGCCTGATTGTTTCGAAGATATTATAGCTTTAGTAGCACTTTTTAGACCTGGTCCGTTGCAATCTGGAATGGTAGATAATTTTATTAATCGAAAACACGGGCGAGAGCATATTTCATATCCAGATCATAAATGGCAGCATATATTATTAAAACCTATACTAGAATCGACATATGGTATTATATTATATCAAGAACAAGTCATGCAAATAGCACAAGTTTTAGCTGGTTATACATTAGGTAGTGCAGATATTTTAAGACGAGCAATGAGTAAAAAAAATTTAAAAGATATGTCAAAACAACGAGCTATATTTGAAGCCGGAGCTTTAAAAAATGGTATTGATCAAAAATTATCCATGAAAATTTTTGATTTATTAGAAAAATTTGCAGGATATGGTTTTAATAAATCTCATTCTGTAGCTTATGCTTTATTATCTTATCAAACTTTATGGTTAAAATCACATTATCCTGCTGAATTTATAGCTGCAGCTATGACGTCTGATATTGATAATACAGAAAAAATTCTTATTTTAGTCAATGAATCTCTTCATATGGGAGTAAAAATTATACCTCCAAATATTAATTTAAGCAAATATGAGTTTTATGTCAATGAAAACAACAGTATAGTTTATAGTATTGGTGCAATTAAAGGTATAGGAGAAAATTCAGTAAGAAATATTATTAAAGAACGTGAAAAAAATGGGTTTTTTCATGATTTATTCGATCTTTGTATGAGGATTGATTCTAATAAGATAACCCGTAGAGTTTTAGAAAAATTAATAATGTCTGGAAGTTGTGATTGTTTTGAAAAAAATAGAAATTATTTGCTGAAATCTATTGATGATGCTATCAATGCATCAAAAGAATCTCTTAGAACAAAATTTTTTAAGCAAGAAAGTCTTTTCGGTATTTTTAAAAACGAGTTAAGTCAAGTAAAAAAAAATAATTTTGTTGATTTGTTTAATTCTGAAAAAAATAAATTAGAAAATGAATATCAAGTTTTAGGATTTTATCTAACAGGACATCCTATTGATCAATATAAAAAAGAACTAATACATTATGTAAATGGTATAAAATTATCGCAGTTAAAATTTTGTGAAAAAAATAGAAAAATTTTAGTTGCAGGAATCATAGTTTCTATTAAAATTAAAATAACTAAAAATAAGAATCGTATAGCTATTTTAATATTAGATGATAATACTAGTCGTCTAGAAGTTGTGATTTTTTCAAATTTATTGAATCAGCATGAATCTATTTTAAAACTAAACATGATCTTATTTGTGAGAGGAGTTTTAAATGTTAGTTTTATAAATCAAAATATAAAAATGACAGCTTATGATCTTACAGATTTAAACATGATGCGAAAAAATAATATCAATAAATTAATAGTTATATTAAATAAAGAGAAAACTGATATATTTTTTTTAAAAATATTATATAATTTTTTAGACAAACAATTGAAAGGAAATATTCCTGTTTGTATTTTTGATTATCAAAAAATACCATGTGCAAATTTGCAATTAAACAAAAAATGGTTTATAACAATTACTGATGATTTTCTAAGTGAATTAAAATTATTAGTAGGTTCAAAAAATATAAAATTAGAATATAAGTGAAAAAATTTTTTAAAAAAATTTATACTTTCGAATTTTTAATAAATAACAGCTTGTAATTCTTGATATTTTTCAATTTTAATATTATATAATACCAATCATGCAAAAATAAAATTAAATATATTAATACTGATTTTATATAAGATGATATTTATACTAGTATTTTCTTTTATAAAACCAGCTCAACACATTATAAAAAATTTTTAATCAAATTTTTTAAAAAAATTTGATTAATTATATTAATTAGAATTAACAAAATAATTTTCTAGAAAAATTGCTTTTTATAAAAACAAAATTCATTTGTAATATTATTTTTTGAGTTTTTGCAAAATAAAATTGATTATTTCTTTTATGTCAATTAAAATATTTTTCTTGTTTTTTCTTTCCCGGTATTCGATATTATTACTGCTTATTGAACGTGAACTAATAATAATTTGATGAGGAATACCAATTAAATCAATTTCATTAAACATAACTCCTGGCCGTTCATGTCGATCGTCTAATATGACATCTATTCCTGTTTTTTTAAAATTTTTATATAAAGAGTTTGCTATTTTTTTAATTTTGTTCGATTTTTCCATATTTATCGGCAAAATAACTAATTCAAAAGGCGCAATGGAATTTGGCCAGATAATACCATTTTCGTCATGATTTTGCTCAATAATAGCTGCTAAAATTCGCTCTATTCCTATTCCATAACATCCCATATATAAATTTTCTTTTCTACCGTTTTTAATTTTAATAGATTTTCCTATATTTTTAGAATATTTTTGTCCAATTTGAAATATATGACCAATTTCAATGCTTTTTTTAATATTTAAATAGCCAATACCATTTGGACTTAAGTCATTTTCTGTAACTTTTCTAATATCTTTTATTATTGGTTCAGGTAGATCAACATTCCAATTTACGTTAATTAAAAAATGTTCATCAATATTTGAACCAGTAGTAAAATTTTTCATTTTATAAGTAGAAATATCTGCAATAATAGGAATGTTTAATCCTAAAGGACCTAAGAATTTTTTTTTCACTCCTGCAAATGAAATAGTTTTTTGTTCATCAAGAAAAACTAAAGGTTTTTTTATTATGTCAATTTTTTCTATTTTATATAAATTTAATTCATGATCTCCTCGTATTAATAAAGCAGCTATTGAATTGATATTATTTATTTTTGTTTCAACCAAAAAGGTTTTAATTTGATTTTTTAATGGTGTGTTTAATTTCTCCGAAATTATTATAGATTTTTTAGTTTGTATATTATTATTTTGGATAATTTTAAATTGATTTTGATTTTTAAAGAAATTAACTGTTTCTATAGATTCAGCCATATTTATATTTGAAGAATATGATTTATCATTAGAAAAAACTATTTCATCTTCTCCGTTTTTAGAAAAGGCTTGAAATTCATGAGAAATATTCCCTCCCATAGAACCTGAATCAGCTTTTACTACGCAAAAATCCAGATTAATTTTTTTAAATATATTAATATAACTATTATAAAATTTATCATAAGTATTTTCTAGACAATTCTGATCAATATGAAAAGAGTAAGCGTCTTTCATGGTAAATTCACGTGTTCTGATTATTCCAAAACGAGGGCGTGTTTCGTCTCTAAATTTTGATTGTATTTGATATATAATCAAAGGAAGATTTTTATATGAAGCGATTTCGTTACTAATAAATTTAGTTACCATTTCTTCATTAGTAGGTCCTAAAACAAATTTATTTTTACGACGATCGGAAAATTTTATCAATTCTTCTCCGTATATATTTAAACGACCACTTTTTTCCCATAAATATTCAGGTTGTATAATAGGCATTGAAATTTCTAATGCATTTATTTTTTTCATTTCTTCTCTAATTATTTTTTTTATTTTTTTTAGTACTCTAATTCCAGTTGGGAGCCAAATATATAAACCGGAAGATATTTTTCTAATCATGCCACTTCTTAACATTAGTTGATGGCTAATAATTTTAGCATCACAGGGTGTGTTTTTTAAAGTTGATAAAAAATATTGACTTGTAAGCATCGATTGGGATCTCAAAAATAAAATTTTTTTATTAAAAATAGAATTTTTATATTTGAAAAAATTTATTTTTAATAGTGAATGTAATTTCATATATAATAATATTATATATTAAATAATTTATATTAGATTAATATATTTAAAAATGTGAACATCAATAATACAAAATCAATATAAAAAATATGTATTTTAGAAAAATTAAATATAATTATATATATTATTAATATTCAAAAAATAAATATAATCTATTTGAATCATTAATAAAATTAACTTGTTTTTTTTCTAATACAGAGGTTTAATGAATTTTTCATGTATAAAATAGTGGTTGAAAATATTTATAATGAATCATAATGTAAATGAGGAAAAAACTGAACATCCTACTGAGCATCGTATTAAAAAATTTCGCAAAAAAGGACAATCAAGGTATTCTAGAGAATTAAATTCTTTATTGGTCTTATTGGTTGGATTTATAAACTTATGGTGGTATAGAGATGTAATTATTTTACATTTTATTAAAATGATGTCTAGTAGTTTTTGTTTTGATAAAAACGATTTTTTAAATAAAAATAACATTTTATTAAAAATTTTTGCATCTTTAAAAGATATATTATTTGTTTTTTCTCCATTTTTAATATCTTTGTTAATTATAATTACAATACCTCCTATACTGTTTAGTGGTATTGAATTAAATTTAAAATCGTTAAAATTTAATTTGATAAAATTAAATCCTTTTCAGGGTTTAAAAAGAATCTTTTCTATTCAAATAATAGTAGAATTTTTGAAGATAATATTAAAGATATTTGTAGTTAGTAGCATATCTTTTTGGTATTTATCGAGTGCTTTATTTCAGATATTATTCTTGATTAATAAAAATTATATATCTTCATTATTATATGGATTCAATATAATTTCTGTTTGTTGTTTTTTAGTTATATTAGGATTAATTCCCATTGTTTTTTTTGATGTTTTTTGGCAGCAATTCAACTACTATAAAAAATTAAAAATGACTCGTCAAGAAATCAAAGATGAATTTAGAGAAAAAGAAGGAAATCCGAATATAAAAATACGAATTCGTCAAGAAATGAAGGCTTCTGTACGTAGAAGAATGATTGCAGATGTGCCTAAAGCCGACGTGATTATAACTAATCCAATACATTATTCTGTTGCACTTAAATATGATGAAAGAAAAATGAATGCACCTAAAGTAATAGCAAAAGGCACGGGTGAAATTGCTGTTAAAATACAAAATTTAGCTCTGAAAAATAATATTTCTATTATTTCTGCACCATCATTAGCGCGTTCATTATACCGTTATTCCGAAATAGGACAATATATTCCAGGTCCTCTTTACAAAGCTGTCGCAGAAGTTTTAGCATGGGTTTGGAAAGTACGAAAATGGAAAAAAGAAGGTGGCGTTTTTCCTGAAAAACCTAGAAATATATCAGTTCCATTAGAATTAACTTTTACAGGAGAACATAAGACTAATGATTAATTTATCTTCTTTTTTTCGTATTATAAAAAATTTAAAAACAACTCAATGGCAAATACTTGCAGGTCCAATACTTATTTTGATGATTTTATCAATGATGGTTTTGCCACTAGCACCTTTAGTCTTAGATATTTTTTTTACTTTTAATATTGCTTTATCAATAATAATTTTGCTTGTTTCTATGTTTACTCGTCATACTTTAGAATTTGCTGCTTTTCCAACAATTTTGCTGTTCTCTACATTATTGCGTTTGGCTTTAAATGTAGCCTCTACTCGTGTTATTTTCTTAAGGGGTCACACTGGAACTGATTCAGCAGGAAGAGTAATTGAATCGTTTGGCCATTTTTTAGTAGGTGGAAATTTTGCTATTGGAATAGTTGTTTTTATAATTTTAGTAATTATTAATTTTATTGTTATTACTAAAGGAGCTAGCAGAATAGCAGAAGTTGGTGCTCGATTTATATTGGATGCTATGCCAGGAAAACAAATGGCAATTGATGCTGATCTAAATGCAGGTTTAATTGGTGAAGAGAAAGCTAAAAAACGTCGCATAAAAATAACACAAGAAGCTGATTTTTACGGCTCTATGGATGGTGCCAGCAAGTTTGTACGCGGAGATGCAATTGCTGGAATTTTAATAATGATTATTAATATTTTCGGGGGGTTAATTATTGGTTTAATACAACATAATATGTTGTTAAACAAAGCAGTAGAAGTTTATACATTACTAACTATTGGAGACGGTTTAGTTGCTCAAATTCCAGCTCTGGTTATTTCGACTGCAGCAGGTGTTATTGTAACTCGAGTCAGTAGCAATCAGAACGTTGGAGAACAAATGGTTAGCCAATTGTTTTATAATCCTCGAGTTGTTTTGTTGAGCGCAATAGTATTAGGTGTTCTTGGTTTAGTCCCAGGCATGCCAAATATTATATTTTTAGTATTTACGGTTTTATTATTTATTCTTTCTTGGTGGCTATATGAAAGAAAATATGATTTAGAAGGTAATTTTTTACATTCTAATAAAAAATACAAACTAATACATGACTCAATTTCAGAAGCGTCTTGGAATGATGTTGAACTGGAAGATCCGATCAGAATAGAAATAGGTTACCAATTAACACCAATGACTGATGTTAATCAGAAAGGTGACTTATTAGAAAGAATTCGCGTAGTTCGTAAAAAAATCGCTCAAGAAATTGGATTTTTGCCGCCATTAGTACGTGTTAAAAACAATATGCATTTGTCGGGAAATGTTTATCGCATTTTTATTAAAGGAGTAGAAGTAGGTCAAGGAAAATGTTTTTTTGGACGTTTTATGGCTATTCATTCAGGTCGAGAAACAGAATCTTTACCTTTTGAAAAAATATATGAACCTGCTTTTGGTTTATCTGGATATTGGATTAATGAAGATTTTAAAAGCACAGCTCAAAAAAAGGGTTACTCTGTTATAGAAGCTAGTGTTGTCATTTCAACACATTTAAATGTTTTAATTACTAATCATATTGATGAGTTGTTTGGCCGTCAAGAAGCTCAAAAATTATTAGAGCATGTTAGCATAGAAATGCCAAAATTAACTGAGGATTTAATTCCTAATATAATTAATTTAACAGTTCTTCATAAAGTTCTTAAGAATTTATTATTAGAACAAGTCCCAATACGTGATATGAGAACTATTTTAGAAACACTATCAGAATATGCAGAAAATCAAAAAGATCCAAATGAATTAACAAGTATTGTTCGTATTGCATTAAGAAAACTTATTATGCAAAAATTATTTAATCAAAATAATATTGTTGAAATAATAGGATTAGAACCAAATTTAGAACAATTGTTATTAAATAGCTTAAAATCCGGAGCTAATACTATAGAACCTAATTTATCTAAAAGTTTATTGACAAAAACTAAAGAAGCAATTAAAAAACAAATATTAATCGGTTCTCCTCTAATATTATTAGTCAGTCATCCTTTACGTTATTTTTTATCGAGATTTTTACGACAAAGTTTTCCAGAACTAACTGTTTTATCTCAATTTGAAATTACAGATATAAAGAAAATAAAAATAACAAATATTATTGGAACTTAATAAAAACAAAATTATTTATTCATGCTTTTGAATACAGATTGGTGTGGTAGTAAGTAGTGCACTTAATAGTACTATATTATTTCCCCACCGTACTGTTTTTGAAAATTTTAACTATTAATTATATTTTACATTTTTTTTAATATTTTTATTCCAAGCATATTTAATCCTTTTTTTAATGTTTTAGCAGTTAAAATAGATAATTTAAGTCTACTTTTGGTAATTTTTATTTTTTTAGAAAAAAGTATAGAACAACTTTCATAAAAATTAGAAAAACTTGTTGCAAGTTCATAGAGATATTTACACAATATATGAGGTGTTCCATTGTGAGCAATAAGTAAAATAATTTCTTCAAATTCTAATATTTTAATGGCTAGATTAATTTCACTTTGTTTTTTTAAAATAACTTTTTCTCTTAATTTGTTTCTAGGGATAATAGATTTATTTAATATAGATATGATTCTAGTGTAAGCATATTGAATATATGGAGCTGTATTTCCTTCAAACTTGAGCATTGTATCCCAATCAAATATATAATTAGTATTTCTATTTTTAGATAAATCGGCATATTTTACTGCTCCGATACCTATTATAGTTGCTAATTGAATAAGTTTTTTTTTCGGTAAATTAGGCTTTTTCTTTTTAATTAAATCTCTTGCTCTTTCTACAGATTCATTTAATAGTGTAGAAAGTTTTATAGTATTACCATCACGAGTTTTAAATGGACGTTTATTTTTTGATAACATCATTCCAAACATATGATGTTCTAACAATAAATCTTGAGATATATAATTAGCTTTTTTAGCTATTATCCATGCTTGTTTCAAATGCTGATGCTGTCGAGAATCAGTATAATATATGATACGATCAGCACATAATTTTTGATATCTATATTTAAAGCAAGCAATATCAGTAGTGGAATATAAAAAACCTTTATCTTTTTTTTGAATAACAACACCCATAGATTCTCCTGATCTATTTTGAATATCTTTCAAAAAAACAATTATAGAACCGTTTTTTTCAAATGCTATCTTTTTGTTTTTGAGATCTTCAACGATATCAGGAAGCATTTTATTATATACACTTTCTCCCATAGTATGATGTTCTTTTAAAGTCACATTTAGTTTTTCGTACATTTTGTAATTTTCTAACATTGTAATAGAAACTAATTTTTTCCAAATAGAATGACAATATTTGTCTCCATTTTGTAACTTTACTACGTATTTTCTAGATTTTTCTGCAAATAAATCATCAATATCGTATTTTTTTTTCGCTTTACAATAAAATTCTTCTAGTTTCATGAGAGAAAAATTGCAATTTTTTATTTTTTTATCTTCTAAATATGCAATCAACATTCCAAATTGTGTTCCCCAATCACCAATATGGTTCTCTCTAATTACATTGTGTCCTAAGAATTCTAATATTCTTGCCATAACATCTCCAATTATTGTTGAACGCAAATGCCCAATATGCATTTCTTTTGCAATATTTGGAGAAGAATAATCTATTACAATATTTTTTGGTTGATAACGATTTATACCAAGACGAGCTGAAATAAAGATTTCTTCTAATTTTTCAGAGATCCAATTTGAATTAATAAAAATATTAATAAAACCTGGCTGAGAAAATGTTATTTCTTTATAAATATATTTTTTTTTAATATCAGAGATTATTATATGAGATAATTGATATGGTTCTAATTTTAATATATTAGCTATTTTTATTAAATTATTAAGTTGATAATGACCTAGTGTTATTTTTTTATTTAATGTAATAATAGGATCATATTTTATATTTTTAATCTTAATGAGGGCATTTTTAATGTCTTCTTTTATTATATTTTTTAAATTCATTATAAAAGCCTTTTTTATTGTATTGAATGTTTTGATCTGTTAAAAAAATAATAAAAATAGATATTCATGATATTTCTAAAAGAAATAAGAATAATTTTATATTTATAATATATTATAATTTTTTATTTATTAAAGTATAATTTCAAAATTATTTATTTGATAAAAAATATAAATATATTTTTTAAATAAATATTAATATAAAAATGTAAAAATTATTTATAAAAAGGTTGACAAGAGAATAAAAAAAATGTAATCTCTTAATCTAAAGTTTCAAATACATAAAAATGCTCTTTAAAAATATATTAGATAATCTGTGTGGGCACAGACAATTAAGTACAAAATCTATTTTTGTTATTTAAAATATCTTAAAGATTTTCTTTCTTTAAGAAAAGTTTTTCAATTGAAGAGTTTGATCATGGCTCAGATTGAACGCTGGCGGCAAGCCTAACACATGCAAGTCGAGCGGCAGCGAAAGAGAGCTTGCTCTCTTGTCGGCGAGCGGCAAACGGGTGAGTAATATCTGGGGATCTACCCAAAAGAGGGGGATAACTACTAGAAATGGTAGCTAATACCGCATAATGTTGAAAAACCAAAGTGGGGGACCTTTCGGCCTCATGCTTTTGGATGAACCCAGACGAGATTAGCTTGTTGGTAGAGTAATAGCCTACCAAGGCAACGATCTCTAGCTGGTCTGAGAGGATAACCAGCCACACTGGAACTGAGACACGGTCCAGACTCCTACGGGAGGCAGCAGTGGGGAATATTGCACAATGGGCGAAAGCCTG
>NZ_JBWHTS010000005.1:0-44244 GCF_056343165.1 Buchnera sp. (in: enterobacteria)
TGAGTGGATTACCTTTACAAAAGAAAAGCACTGATATAATTTCAATATTATCAAAAAACCTACAAAAAAAAATTCCTATTATTGGAGTAGGAGGAATTAATTCTGTAAATTCGGCTAAAGAAAAAATTAAGTCAGGAGCTACTTTGATACAAATTTATTCTGGATTAGTATATCATGGTCCAAACTTAGTAAAAAAAATTATTGATAAAATATAAAATGAATCATTTATTTGCAAGCACAAATTTTGGAACTGAAAAATTATTAGAAAAAGAACTATTATCTCTAGGAGCTCAAAATATCAATTTAACAAACGGAGGAATTTATTATGCATCTAATGATTTGTCATTATATAAAAGTTTAATGTGGAGTCGAATTGCTTCGCGTATTTATTTGTGCATAAAGCAATGTACCATAAATAATGTCGATGATCTTTATAATCATGTATATGATATCAATTGGACTCAAATTTTTCATAAAAAAAATACTTTTTTAGTTAAATTTGCAGGAACTAATAATACTGTTCGTAACAGTTTATTTGGAGCACTAAAAACTAAAGATGCAATTGTTGATCAATTCCAAAAAAAATATTCTTCTCGTCCAAACATAAGTCTTATCGAACCTGATGTGCGAATAAAATTGTTTTTATTAAAAAACAATGTCTTACATATTATGTTAGACTTAAGTGGTGAATCTTTAAATAAGAGAGGATATCGTCAATTTAACAATATTACTCCTATTAAAGAAAATTTAGGAACTGCAATTGTATTAAGTTCAGGATGGAACAAGAGTATAGCGATGATAGATCCCATGTGTGGTTCAGGAACGTTATTAATCGAAGCAGCAATGATAGCTTCTGATAGAGCACCCGGATTAAAAAGAATAAAATGGGGCTTTCAATCATGGAAAAAATATAATAAAAATTTATGGCAAACAGTTGTACAAGAAGCTAAAGAAAGATTTAAAAAAGGTATTAAAAAATGTTTTAAAAATTATTTTATAGGATATGATTATGATCCTGAAATTATCGAAAAAGCTAAAATTAATGCATCAAATGCAGGTGTATTAGAAATCATCAAGTTTTCAATAAAAAATTTAAATGACTTAAAAAATATTTACCATCAAGATCAAATAGGAATGATATTAAGCAATCCACCATATGGAGAAAGATGTCAGACTGATAGTCAATTAGTAGCTTTACACGTACAATTAGGAATTGTATTAAAAAAATATTTTAAAAATTGGAAATTATCAATATTCACAGCATCAAAATTTTTATTAAAATTTTTACAAATGCAATCATATGAAGAATATTTTTTTAAAAACGGCGCTCTGAATTGCGTTCAAAAAAATTTTTTAATTTTCTCAAAAAATAATCATATTACAAGAAACGAATTTCAAAACAGATTGAACAAAAAATTTAAAAAATTAAAAAAATGGGCCAATCTAAAAAAATTGGAATGTTTCCGTGTTTACAACGCAGATTTACCAAATTACAACATAATTATTGACATGTATCATAAATGGATAGTTATTCAAGAATATAAAGCTCCAAAACTTATAGATCATAATCAAGCATTTAAAAGATTGTGCAATGCCATTTACTATGCCAAAGAAACATTATCTATTCCTATAAACAATATTGTATTAAAAATAAGACAAAAAAATAAAAATAAAACACAGTACAAAAAATTATTTAATAGTAATAATTTTATTATCGTCCAAGAATATCATGCAAAATTTTTAGTAAATTTAACAGATTATTTAGATACTGGATTGTTTTCAGATAAACGAGATATAAGAAAATTATTAGGCGAAATGGCTAAGGGGAAAAATTTTCTTAACTTATTTTCATATACTGGAACTGCTAGTGTTTATGCCGGATTAGGACAAGCAAATAGTACAACTAGTATAGATATCTCTAATACTTATATAAAATGGTCTATGCGTAATATGTTACTTAATCATCTAACAGGTTCTCAACATAATTTTATTCAATCTGATTGTCTTAGCTGGATAAAAAAAACTAATCAAAAATTTGATTTAATATTTATTAACCCACCTACTTTTTCTAATTCTAAAAAAATGCAAAAAACATTTGATTTAAAAAGAGATTACTTTGATATAATGTTAAATTTAAAGAGAATTTTAAGTTATAATGGCGATATTGTCTTTTCAAGTTCTACACGAAATTTCAAAATTAACTTTGATTATATAAAAAAAATAAAATTATGTGCAAAAGAAATTACTAAAAAAACACAATCAAAAGATTTTATTACGAATAAAAACTTGCACTATTCCTGGTTAATAAAACATTTAAAATAAATTCAAGGATAGAAAATTTATGTCTGTAATTAATATACAAAATGCTTATTTATCATTTGGTAAAATAGAAATATTAAAAAATAGCACATTACACATCCAAGAAAATGAAAGAATTTGCTTAATCGGTAAAAATGGAACTGGAAAATCTACTTTATTAAAAGTCATCAATCAAAAACAAGACTTAGATCATGGTCGTATTATCTATAAAAAAAATTTAAAAATATCTTATTTGCAACAAGAAAATCCTAAAAATCTTGATATTTCTATATATGATTTTATTAGTTTAGGACTAAATAAAAACAAGACAATTAAAAAAAAAACATAAAAGAAACAGTAAAAATAGAAAAAATAATTGATTTAATTAAATTAAATAAAAATACTTTATTATCTCATTTATCTGGTGGTTTATTAAGAAAAGCCGCTTTAGGTCATGTGCTAATAGGAGAACCCGATGTACTACTACTTGATGAGCCTACAAATCACTTAGATATAAAAACAGTAAAATGGCTTGAAGCATTCTTAAAAAGATTTTCAGGTAGCATATTATTTGTGTCCCATGACAGAAGTTTTATCAAAAATATATCCACACGTATTATAGACCTTGATCGTGGCAAATTAGTATCATGGCCAGGCAATTATGAAAATTTTATAAAACTAAAAAATGAAAGCAATCGTATTGAAAATATACAAAAAAAAATATTTGATCAAAATTTAGAAAAAGAAGAAAAATGGATTAGAAAAGGAATTAAAGCTCGAACTACTCGTAATGAAGGAAGAGTTAAAAATTTAAAAATATTACGAAAAGAGCATGAAGATTATAAAAAAATAGAAAAATTAAATGATATTGAAATAAATCAAGCTACAAATTATTTAGGAAAAATAGTCTTTAAAATAGAAAATATAGATTTTTTGATAGATAATAAAATTGTTATAAAAAATTTTTCATCGATCATTAAAAATGGTGAAAAATTAGGATTAATTGGTAATAATGGATGTGGAAAAAGTACATTAATTAAAATTCTTACAGGTGAAAAAAAACCGCAAACAGGAGAAATATATAAAGGAAAGGGATTAAAAATATCATATTTTGATCAAAATAGATCTGTATTAAATCCTAATAAATCTATTTTAGAAAACATATCTTATGGAAAAGAAAAAATTATATTAAATGGAAGAGAAAAGCATATAATCGGGTATCTAAAAAATTTTCTTTTTAAACCTAATCAATTACAATCTTTAGTAAAAACATTGTCAGGTGGTGAATGCAATAGATTGCTTTTAGCTCGATTATTTTTAATACCAAGTAATGTTTTAATTCTCGATGAACCAACAAATGATCTAGACTTAGATACTCTTGAATTATTAGAAAAAATTATTATTAATTACAAAGGCACCGCTATAATTGTTAGTCATGATGAAACATTTATTAATAATACAGTAAATAAATGTTTATATTTTGAAAAAAACGGATTAATCAATACCTATTTTGGTAATTATAATTATTTTAAAAAAGAAAAAAATAATTTAAAAAAAGAAAAAATACAAAAAAAACAATTAAGTAAAAACGATAAAATAAAAATAAAAAGTAATTTCAAAGAAAAGCTCAATGTAGTCTTTTATTCAATAGAAAAAACTGAACTTAATATTAAAAAGTTACAAAAAGAAATAAACGAACCTAATTTTTTTAAAAAAAAATTACAAGATCAATTACCAGTCTTGAAAATGTTAGCTCAACAAGAAAAAAAATTAGAAAAAAAAATACTATGTTGGGAAAATTTAGAAAAATGTATTATAAATACTAAAATTTAAAAATTTTTTTAGTATATAAAATATATTAGATAAAAAATACATTTTCTAAAAATATAAACTTTCATATTATTTCTATATTTTTTGCATGCAATTTAAAGAACAGCAATGACTAAAATTAATAGAACATTTTTTACATTGAATAAAAAGAAGATGACATAAATTATAACTGCAATTAACATAAGTATCAGAAGGTTCGCCGCACTGTTTACAAAATGATATTATTTCATCTGAAATTTTTTCACTCATTCGATTATCAAAAACAAAATTTTTCCCCTTAAAAAGAATAGGTAATCCATTTTTTCGGGCATCATGTACATAACCAATAATACCTCCTTCCAAATGATAAACATGTTTAAAACCATTGAAAAGCATCCAAGCAGTAGCTTTTTCACAACGAATACCACCTGTGCAATACATAACAATTTTTTTATTTTTTGCGTGTTTCATTAATGGTATTAAATTTTTTAATTGTTCTCGAAAAGTTAAGCTTGCAATTTCTATTGCATTTTTAAAATGACCAATAGCATATTCATAAGAGTTTCTCATATCAATAAGTATTGTTTTTTTATCATTTAACATCAAGTTAAATTTTTTCGATTTAATGTAAATTCCAACATTTTTAGGATTAAAAAATTTCTCTAAAATTCCATCTTGCACAATTTTTTCTCTGATTTTAACAGAAAGAACCCAAAAAGATTGTTCATTGTTTAAGGATTTATTAATACGCAAATCATTTAGCTCTGAATCAAAATTGTATAAAAATTCTTTTAAAGAAAAATAATATTTTTTTGGTACGCTAATTTGCGCATTGATACCTTCAGTCGCTATATAAATCCTTCCTAAAACATTATACTTATAAAGATTTTTATAAAATTGATCGCGATATTCTTGAGTGTTTTTAATAGTAAAATACTTATAAAAAGATAATGTTAAACGCGGTTCTGCTTCAGAAAAAATACGTTTTTTTAATTCTTTTTTAGAAACTAGATTATATAAAAAAGACATTTTAAAATACCCACAATTAATATGAATTTAAAAGAATTTATATAGAGCATATTATGTTCTATTTTTATGAGATATATTATTTAACATTTTTATTTGTTTAGATAATTTGATATATATTTCATCTAATTTTAATAATTTATGCTGTTCTTGAGTGACTATATTTTTGGGAGCATGAGATAAAAAATCTTTATTTAATATTTTATTTTTAATTTTTGATATATTAAGTTTTATTTTTTTTTCTTCTTTTAGCAATCGTTTTAATTCTACTTCTGTATCGATTAATCTCAGAATAGGAATTATGATTTCAGCTCCACTTATTATTTCTCTTATACATAAATCCTGATCATACTTTTTTGAAAGTATTGTGATACTATCTAAAAAAGATATTTTTTTTATCAGAAAAATATTTTCTTTGATAATTATTTGTTGTTCAAAAGTTATTTTATATAAAAATAATGGTAATAATTTTGTAGGACTGACATTCATGTTTTTTCTAATATTTCTTAAAAATACAATTATTTTTTTTATCCAATCCATGTTGAGTAATATCTTTTTATCAAATAATTCATGATTGTACTCTGGAAAAGACTGCAACATAATTGTCTCTTTCTTAATATTGTTAAGCAATTTCATACGTTGCCAAATTGTTTCTGTTATAAAAGGAATGATAGGATGAGCTAATCTTAAAAGTAATTCTAGAATATACAATAAAACATTTTTAGTAAAATATACCTCTTTTGAAGAACCTATTTTAATCATTACTTTCACAAATTCCAGATACCAATCGCAAAATATGCTCCAAATAAAATCATATAAAATATTAGATGCAATATCAAAGCGATAGTTATCTAATGATTCACGGTATGATTTCACTGTATTATTGAATTCTATTAAAATCCACTTATTCATTAATAACGTATTATCTTTTATATTGAATTCTGAAAAATTATGATTTTTTGTATTAATTAGAACAAAACGACTAGCATTCCAAAGTTTATTGCAAAAATTACGATATCCCTTTAATCTATTCATATCCCATTTTATATCGCGTGTATTAGACGCTAATGCAGCAAAAGTAAAACGCAATGCATCTGTACCAGTGGGTTTAATGCCATCAGGAAATTGTTTAATAGTACGTTGAATAATTTTATTGGATAAATTTGGTTGTAATAGATTATTTGTTCTCTTTTTGATTAATTCATTTAAAGAAATTCCATCTATCATATCTAAAGGATCAATTACATTTCCTTTTGACTTAGACATTTTTTCCCCATATTCATCACGAATTAATCCTGTTATATAGACATTTTTAAAAGGTACTTCAGAATTATTCTGTTTGTCTTTTACAAGATACATTGTCAACATAATCATTCTAGCAATCCAAAAAAAAATAATATCAAAACCACTTACTAAAACACTGGTAGGATGAAAAATTTTTAATAATTTTGTTTTTTTAGGCCATCCTAATGAAGAGAAAGTCCATAAACCAGATGAAAACCAAGTATCCAAAACATCGTTTTCTTGTTTTAATGTTATTTTTTCTGATATCGAATATTCTTGACGTATTTCTTTTTCGTTGTGTCCAATATAGATATTTTTTTGATTATCATACCATATTGGAATACGGTGACCCCACCATAATTGACGAGAAATACACCAATCTTCAATATTATTCATCCAAGATGTATACATACTTTCATATTGTTCTGGTATGAATTTTATTTTTTTATCTTTTACAGCTTTTAGAGCTACCTTAGCTAATTTTGAAGTTTTTAAATACCATTGATTTGTAAGCATGGGTTGAATAATAACACCGCTTCTATCGCTATAAGGCACAATGATATTACATTCTTCAAATTTCTCTAATAATCCTAATTTTTTAATCGCTTTGATAATTTTAATTCGAGCAGACAAAATATCTAAATTTTGAAACTGAAGTGGAATAAATGTACTATATTGATTAGATCTTTCACCTTTATGATTATAAACTTCAGAAATAGATCTAATTTTTCCATTAAAAGTAAAAATATTAATCATTGGTAATTTATGATCTAATCCTACTTGATAATCATTAAAATCATGTGCCGGTGTAATTTTTACACAACCAGTTCCTTTTTTTAAATCAGCGTATTTATCTCCAATAACAGGAATTATTCTATTAGTTAGCGGACATAAAACAGACTGTCCAATAAATTGATTATACCTGTAATCTTTAGGATTAACAGCGACTGCTGTATCACCTAATAAAGTTTCAGGTCGCGTTGTAGAAACTACTAAATATTTTAATTTATTTTTTAAACAAATATCATTTTGAACAATTGGAAAGCGAATAAACCATTTTCT
This sequence comes from Buchnera sp. (in: enterobacteria), assembly GCF_056343165.1. NCBI lineage: Bacteria > Pseudomonadati > Pseudomonadota > Gammaproteobacteria > Enterobacterales > Erwiniaceae > Buchnera > Buchnera sp. (in: enterobacteria). Next base: position 7,480 of record NZ_JBWHTS010000005.1, read on the forward strand.
ACCTTGTATTGAACGGTGTTCGACTTCCAAATCCGAGATGACAGTTTCTAATTTTGAATCCCAATGTACTAATCTTTTCTTTTGATAAATAAAATTATTTTTATAAAATAAAATAAAAGCCTCTCTAACAGAAAAAGAAATATCGGGATCTAAAGTAAATTTTTCATTTTCCCAATCAACAGATATTCCTAAGCGACGCATTTGTTTCGTAATAATACTACTAGATTTTTTTTTCCATAACCAAATTTTTTTAATAAAATCATCTCGATCATAATCTTTTTTTGTTTTTTTTTCCTCTAAAAATATCTGACGCTCAACTAAAATTTGTGTTGCTATCCCTGCATGATCTGTTCCAACTTGCCACAACGTATTCTTTCCTTGCATTCTGTGATAACGAACTAATATATCCATAATTGTTTGTTGAAAAGCATGACCCATATGCAAACTCCCTGTAATATTAGGCGGGGGCATCATAATACAAAAAGCTGAATTGCCTAAATTATTAGGTTTGAAATACCCATTTTTTTCCCAAAAACTATATAAAGATTCTTCGATATGTTTAGGATGATAATTTTTTTCCATTTTACTCGGCTATTTTAAAATAAAAAGGCGAAATTGCCATTTTAATAAGATGATATTTCCACTAAAAATAAAATTTCATTTAATAAAATTAAGAATAAATATACTTTGATTGATTCAACAGAAATTGACATAAAAGTTCAACAGGACGTCCTGTCGCTCCTTTTTTTCTTTTAGACGCCCATGCAGTTCCAGCAATATCTAAATGTGCCCAATTATACTTTTGTGTAAACTTAGAAAGAAAACAAGCTGCGGTGATAGCACCTGCTTTACCTTGTCCCACATTGGAGAAATCTGCAATATTAGAATCTAATAATTTCTGATATTCTGAAAATAAAGGCAAAGACCATACTTTATCATCTGTTTCTTTTGATGCATGATGTAACTGTTTTGCAAGTTCTTCATTATTAGAAAACAGTCCACTTACTGATTCTCCTAGTGCTGTAACACAAGCTCCAGTTAATGTAGCAATATCAATTACTATATCTGGAGAGAAACGTTCTAAATATGTCAATGAATCACATAAAACTAAACGTCCTTCGGCGTCAGTGTTTAATATTTCGACTGTTTGACCTGACATAGTAGTTAAAACATCTCCAGGTCTAAAAGCATTGCTTCCTGGCATATTTTCGCAACCAGATAAAATTCCTATGATTGTTAAGGGCAATTGTAATTCAGCGGCCATAATTAAAATTCCATATACTGCTGCTGCACCACACATATCATATTTCATTTCGTGCATATTAAATGAAGGTTTAATAGATATACCTCCAGAATCAAAAGTCAAGCCTTTTCCTACAAAAGCAATTATTTTATTGTTCGTAGTATTATTTCCAGAATATTTTATTACAGACATAAATGGTTTATTTTTTGCGCCATCTCCTACTGCCACATAAGCGTTCATTCCTAATTCTTTCATTTTTTTGATATCAATTACTTCAACAACAATATTGCTGTTATATTTTTTTGACAGTTCTTTAGATTTTTCAGATAAATATAGGGGATTGCAAATATTAGGTGGTAAATTACTTAAGTTTTTTGCGGATGTGATTGCACAATTGATTGCTAGCGCATGTTTTAAAGCGATTTGTGCTAAAGATAAATCATTTTTTCTTAAAATATTTAATACAATGCAATCTAAATTAATATTTTTTACATTTTTACTGTGAATCTTGATAATTTCATATAAAGATTCTTTTATAGAAAATACTGTCAATCTAATCATCCAATATATATTATTAATATCATGAATTTTTAGTTCAGAAAAAGAATAAATAATATTTTTTACAGAAAGTTTTTTTAAAATTTTTATGGTATTTGTGAATATTTTTTTTAAACATGATCTATCTATTTCATTTTTTTTTCCACATCCTACTAACAATATTCTTTTTGCAAAAATTTTAGGGATTTTATACAACATCATTGTATCCCCTATTTTTCCTTGAATATCACCTAATTTGATTAAAGAAGTTATGTAACCATTACTGCACTTATCTAAATAAAAAGCGGAGTTAGAAAGTTCGCATAATTCAAAAACAGGAAGTACTATACAATCAACTTTTTCTTCATCTAACTTGCAATTTTTTATAAAAAAATTCATGATATGCTCTCTTTTTTAAATAAAATTAATTGATTTAATTACACATATTTAATATAAAAAATTTTAAATTGCTGCATTTTTATAAAAGTAATAATGTGTATTCTAGATTTAATATCAAAATATTTATTCCGAATTTAGTATCAATTTTAATAGATAATGTTATTATTTTTTTTATTAAAAATCGTCATAGTTTTAAGTTTAATAAAAAATATTATATACTATAAAAATTCTTTTTCTTCAATTTCAATTCATTAGAAATATATTTTTATCTAACCCTGAGAATTTAATATGAATACTTTTTATCAACGTGATTTTTTAAGACTATTAGATTTTACTTCTTTAGAATTAAACAATCTAATTTTATTAGCTCAAAAACTAAAAAAGTATAAGAAAAATAATCAAGAAATACAATTACTTAAAAAAAAAAATATCGCTTTAATTTTTGAAAAAGAATCAACTCGTACAAGATGTTCTTTTGAAGTAGCTGCATTTGATCAAGGAGCTCATGTCACTTATCTTGGACCTGGTAGCACACATCTTGGAACAAAGGAATCAATTGAAGATACTGCAAAAATACTTGGACGTTTATATGATGGTATTCAATATCGAGGTCACAATCATAGCACAATAGAAATTTTTGCTGAATATTCAAAAGCACCGGTTTGGAATGGTTTAACCAAAAAATTTCATCCAACTCAATTGCTGGCTGATCTACTTACTATCAAAGAAACTTTTCCAGAAAAAAATTTTCATGAAATAAAGTGTGCTTATGTAGGAGATACACATAATAACATGGGAAATAGTTTATTAGAAGCTGCATCATTGATTGGATTAGATCTTCGTTTAGTTGCTCCTAAAGAATACTGGCCAGAAAAAAATCTATTCAAATTCTGCCAAAAACAAACCAAGAAAAAAAAGGGAAATATAATCTGTACTGAAAAAATTAATGAAGGTGTTAATAATGTAGATTTCATCTATACTGATGTCTGGGTGTCTATGGGGGAATCTCAAGAAGTATGGGAAAAAAGAATTAATTTACTGAGTTCTTATCAAGTTAATAGTTCCATGTTAGATATGACTAATAATCCAAATGTAAAAGTATTACATTGCCTGCCTGCTTTACATGATCAAAAAACGGAAATAGGTAAATCTATATTAAAGAAAAATGGTTTAAAAAATGGAATGGAAATAACAGATGATGTATTTCAAAAAAACCAAGAAATTATTTTTGAACAAGCAGAAAATCGATTACATACTATAAAATCTATTCTCATATCTAGTTTATTGAAAGAAATTAACTTTTAAAAAAATAATAAATAACGTAAGAATTTAATAAGACACTCAAGACTTTTTTAGTTTCTTTATACTGTTGAAAAGTATTGAAAATCATCTTTTCTTCAATAATCAAGGAAAATAAAATTTGAGAAATTCTCTATATAAAAAAAACATTATTTCAATTAATGATCTTAATCGAAATGAATTAGAATTGGTTTTAAATAAATCTGCTTTGCTTAAGAAAAAACCACAACCTAATTTGTTAAAAAATAAGATTATTGCTAGTTGTTTTTTTGAAGCATCAACTCGCACTCGTTTATCGTTTGAAACTGCAATTTATCGATTAGGCGCATCAATAATAGGATTTTCTGATGGAAATAATATTTCTTTAGAAAAAAAGGGAGAAACATTAGCAGATACTATTTCAGTAATTAGTTCTTACGTAGACGCTATTATTATTAGACATCCTCAAGAAGGATCTGCACGTTTAGCTGTAGAGTTTTCTAATAAAACACCAGTATTTAATGCAGGAGACGGAGCAAATCAACATCCTACTCAAACACTTTTAGATCTATTTACTATACAAGAAACTCAAGATAGACTCACCCATTTAAATATTGCTATTGTCGGAGATCTTAAATATGGAAGAACAGTACATTCATTAACACAAGCACTGGCTAAATTCAAAAATAATAAATTTTATTTTATTTCACCTGATGCTTTAAAAATGCCACATTATATTGATAACATGCTTGATAAAAAAGAAATTTTTTGGAAGAGATGTAAAAATATTGAAGAAATAATTTCTGAAATAGATATTCTTTATATGACTCGTGTTCAAAAAGAACGGTTAGATTCTACTGAATATGCAAACGCAAAATCAAAATTTGTATTGCATACTAAAGTGTTAAAAAATGCTCGTAGCAATCTAAAGATATTACATCCTCTTCCTCGTATAGATGAAATAGATCGTGATGTTGATTATACACCTTATGCCTGGTATTTTAAACAAGCAGCAAATGGCATTTATGCACGTCAAGCAATTTTATCTTTAGTATTAATAGAAAAACATTTATAAAAAAATGGAAATCAATAAACTTCAAGTAGAAGCTATTAAATCTGGCAGTGTAATTGATCATATCCCTGCACATATTGGATTTAAATTATTATCTTTATTTAGATTTACTGAAACAGAAAAACGTATTACTATAGGCTTAAATTTACCTTCTGAAAAATTAGGGAAAAAAGATATTATAAAAATTGAAAATACTTTTCTCAGTGATGATCAAATTAATCAATTAGCAATTTATGCGCCACATGCTACTGTAAATTATATTCATAAATACAATCTAATAAGAAAAGTTTTTCCTGCTTTACCTGAAAAAATTGACAGAATTTTAATTTGTCCAAATAGTAATTGTGTCAGTAATCATAATGCTATAAATTCAAGTTTTATTCTAAAAAAAGATCAGTTTTTAAATATGAATTTAACATGCAAATATTGCGAAAAAGAATTTTCTAAAAATACAGTTTTATCATGTCAATAATATTTGTTCAAATATACAAGTTAATAAAAACATAATTGGTACTATATGAATCATATAATCAATACTAACAAGGCTCCAAAACCTATTGGACCTTATTCACAAGCCATTCAAATTGATAATTTTATTATATTATCCGGACAAATACCCATTGATGTTATATCTAATCAAATACCAGAGAATGTTGCTGAACAAACATATCTCGTGTTGAAAAATATAAAATCAATTTTATTTCATGCTAGATTTCAAGTTCAAAATATTGTCAAAACTACAATTTTTACTACCAATTTAAAAAAAATTGATATAATTAATGAGATTTATGCTAAATTTTTTATGGATAATAATGCAGTATTTCCCGCTCGATCTTGTATTGAAGTTCAGGCGCTACCTAAAAATGTAAAAATAGAAATTGAAGTCATGGCACATAAGAAATAATTCATTTATCAAAATTTTTAATATGCCGCAAAGCGGCATAAAATTAAAAAATTAAATTTTTCTACGACGGGGAAAAGATGGTTTAATTTCATTTTTTTTAGATGTGCTGGATTTATTTAAATTATTTTCAAAAACACGACGATTACTATTTTTATCTCTATTAAAAACAGAACGATTAGAGATTTTATTGTCATAGCTCTTTACATCTCTTAATAATTTAATATTAATTGGTTTATTTAAAATCCTAGTACGAGAAAAAGTCTGTAATAAATCTTTCGAAACACCTTTAGGCAATTCAATTGTAGAATAAGATGGAAAAAGTTTTATATTGCCAATATTACGACTATTAATATTTCCTTCATTAGCAATTGCACCAACTATATGGCGTACTTCAACTCCGTCATTACGACCTACTTCAATACGATATAATTCGATATCTTTATTATCACGACGTTCGCGACGTGGTCGACTATTTCGATTATCTTCACGTCTACGATCGTCCCTGAAGAATAAATCTCGTGATTGACGTTTTATTGCATCTGGTTTAACAATTAAAGGACGTTCGCCTTGAGCCATTTTTAATAAAGCAGCTGCTAAGGTTTTTATATCTAAATCATCTGTAGAATATAACTTATCTAACAATGCGCTATATTCATCTAAGTCTCGACTTTCTAATTGCTGTTGTACTTTTTTTGCAAATTTTTCAAGACGTCTTTGACATAATAACTCTATTTTAGGTAATTGAACTTCTGGTATAGACTGTTTAATAGTACGCTCTATATTACGTAATAAACGACGTTCACGATTTTCAACAAATAACAATGCTCGACCTGCTCGACCTGCTCGACCTGTACGACCGATACGATGAACATAAGATTCTGAGTCCATAGGGATATCATAATTGATAACTAAACTGATACGATCAACATCTAAACCACGTGCTGCAACATCTGTAGCAATTAAAATATCTAATCTACCACTTTTTAATCGTTCTAAAGTTTGTTCTCGCAATGCTTGATTCATATCTCCGTTTAATGCGGCGCTGTTGTATCCATTACGTTCTAATGCTTCAGAAACTTCTAAAGTTGCATTTTTAGTTCTAACAAAAATAATCGTAGCTGAAAAATCTTCTGCTTCTAAAAAACGAATTAAAGCATCTGTTTTCCTACCGTATACCATCCAATAACTTTGTTTTATGTCTGGGCGTGTAGTAATATTAGACTGTATTTTAATTTCTTGTGGATTTCTCATAAATCTTTTAGAAATACGACGAATTGCTTCTGGCATAGTAGCTGAAAACAATGCAGTTTGATGTTCTTTAGGGATTTGAGCCATAATTGTTTCTACATCTTCTATAAATCCCATACGTAACATTTCGTCTGCTTCATCTAAAACTAATCCATGTAAATTTGAAAGATTTAGTGTGCCTCTCTTCAAATGATCTAATAATCGTCCTGGAGTTCCTACAACAATTTGAGGTCCTTGCCGTAATGCTCGCAATTGCAGTTCATATCGTTGGCCACCATATAATGGTAATACGTGTATCCCTATCATATGTTTAGAAAAATCTGAAAATGCTTCTGCTACCTGAACCGCTAATTCTCTTGTAGGGGCCAGTACTAATATTTGAGGAGCTTTTAAATTAATGTTAAGATTATGTAATAGTGGTAGTGAAAAAGCAGCTGTTTTACCACTTCCAGTTTGTGCCATTCCTAATACATCATGTCCTGCCAAAAGTAAAGGAATACAAGATGCTTGAATAGGAGAAGGTTTAACATATCCCATTTCAGTTAAAGATTGAATAATAAAAGGATTTAAACCAAGAAAAGAAAATGTGCTTTCAATATGAGTCATGCAGTAGATATGCCTTTTAAGTTACAGCAGCCAGTCTACATAGCTCATTATGAAAATATTTATTTATTCTCATTGAAAAGTGTGAACCGGCTCAAATTAAATGATCTAAAAAATAAAATATTGAACTATTTAAGAAACAATAATAATATTTATTAGTTATTGCTAATGATTTTTAAAATATTTTATAAAAACAACATTAGCAAATTATTGAAGTTTATTTTTAAACATTATATGTGTACATATTATATAATGATTATCTTAAAATAAAATAAATTAAGTCTATATTGTTTATATTTATATGGTACTATTTGAAAAGAGATAAATCTATATTTTATTAAAAAAATATAAACAATATTTGAATAAAATAATTATATCAGATAATAGTATTATTTATTGATTTACTAGAAATAACAGAGTGTTCTATCTCTTTAATACTTAATCTTAATCGACCTTGACGATCTATTTCTAAAACTTTTACAGATATTATTTGATCGATTTTTAAATGATTAGATACTTTGTCTACTCTTTTATCAGAAATCTGTGAAATATGTACTAAACCTTCTTTCCCTAAACCGATAGAGACAAAAGCTCCAAAATCAACAATACGAGTAACTTTTCCAGAATAAATACGACCAACTTCAATTTCAGCTGTAATTTCTTCGATTCTACGGATTGCATTTTTTGCTTTTTCTTTCATAGTAGATGATATTTTTACTGTTCCATCGTCTTCAATTTCAATAATTGTTCCAGTTTCTTCAGTTAGCATACGAATGACAGAACCTCCTTTACCTATAACATCCTTTATTTTTTCAGGATTTATTTTTATAGTATGAATACGAGGTGCAAATTCAGAAATTTCTTTTCTAGATTTGTTTAATGCTTGATTCATAACATTTAAAATATGTAGTCTAGCTGATCTCGCTTCGTTTAAAGCTTCATGTATAATTTCATTAGTAATCCCTTCAATTTTCATGTCCATTTGCAAAGCCGTAATGCCTTTTTCCGTACCAGAAACTTTAAAATCCATATCACCTAAATGATCTTCATCTCCTAAAATATCCGAAAGTAAAACATATTGATTTCCTTCTTTAACCAAACCCATTGCTATCCCAGCAACAGCAGATTGTATAGGCACTCCAGCATCCATTAGTGCTAAAGAAGCACCACAAACCGAGGCCATAGAAGAAGAACCATTAGATTCAGTAATTTCAGATACTACTCGAATAGTATAAGGAAAATCTTCTAATTCAGGCATTACTGCCAAAAGACTTCTTTTAGCAAGTCGACCATGGCCAATTTCTCGTCTTTTAGGCGAGCCTACTATTCCTATTTCTCCAACAGAATATGGAGGAAAATTATAATGAAATAAAAAATTATCTATTCTATCTCCTAATAGCTCATCTAAATTTTGTGCATCTCGAGATGTTCCTAAAGTCACTGAAACTAAAGATTGAGTTTCTCCTCTAGTGAATAAAGCAGAACCATGTGTTCGAGGTAAAACACCAGTTCGAACATCTAAGGCGCGAATCATGTCTTTTTCACGTCCATCAATGCGTAATTGATTAGTTAATACACGTTTTCGGACAATTTTTTTTTCGATTTTTTCAAAAATATCTTCTATTTCTAATATCTCTATATTAGAATTTTCTTCTAAAATTAATTTAATTATATCTTCCTTGAGACTATTTAATTTTTCGATTCTTTCTTGTTTGTTAAAAATAAAATAAGCATTGTTTATATCTTTTTCAAACAAGTTAATTATTTTCGATTCTAAAATTTTATTTGTTTCTGGATAAGAGATCACCCAAGGTAACTTGCTTGCTTCATTTGATAAAGAACGAATATTATTAATTACTACTTGTTGTTGTTGATGACCAAATATAATAGCTCCAAGAATTTGTTCCTCACTAAGTATTTTAGACTCAGCTTCTACCATAAGAATAGCATTTTGCGTGCCTGAGACTACTAAATCTAAAGAACTATTTTTCATATCATCGCTAATAGGATTTAAAACATATTGATTATTAATATAACCTACTCTAGCAGCACCTACTGGCCCGTAAAATGGAATTCCTGATAAACTAAGTGCAGCAGACGCGCCTATAATAGAAATGATATCAGGATTAATCTGAGGATTAACGGATACTACTGTAGCAATTATTTGAATTTCATTGAAAAAATTTTTAGGAAATAATGGACGAATAGGTCGATCTATTAATCTAGCTGTTAATATTTCATTTTCACTAGGTCGTCCTTCTCTTCTAAAAAAACCACCAGGTATACGACCTGCTGCATACGTACGTTCTTGATAATTAACAGTAAGTGGAAAAAATTTCTGCCCTATATGTATTTTCTTTTGTCCAACAACAGTTACAAAAACTGCTGTATCATCCATGCTAGCCATAACAGCGGCTGTAGCTTGCCGCGCCATCACACCTGTTTCTAAAGTAATTGTATGTTGCCCATATTGAAATTTGCGTATAATTGGATTTAACAAAATAATATCCTTAACATGAAACTAATTTTTTAATAAAAAATTAGTATTTAATCTAAAAAAACTTAAATAAAACTGTAAAAAAAGGGCTAATAAAGCCCTTTTCAAAAAATTATTTTTGTTTTTTGTTAATATAAAATTTTTAATTGTTTAATTTTTATAAAAATTACTTATCGTCTTAAATTTAGATCTTCAATTAGATTAGCATAACGCGATATATTTTTTTTCTTTAAATAATCCAATAATTTACGACGTTTTGATACCATATTTAAAAGACCTCTACGACTACAATGATCTTTTTTATGTAAAGCAAAATGTTTCTGAAGATGATTAATTTGATTTGTTAACAATACAACTTGTACTTCTGTTATTCCACTATTATTTTCAGATTTACCATATTTTAAAATAATTTTTTTTGTATCTATTGCTGATAAAGACATATAATGATACTCCCTGTATTTAAAACTACATTAAATCATTTCTAACTTGATTATCTTATTTTAAAATAATATCATGCGCATCTTAAATTTAATAGCGAATAACTTAATTAGAAAATATAGAAACTAAACGATGTGGAATTAATAATTCTTCTGTATTAATTTTTCCTAATCCAAGAAATTCTTTATTTTCTTTTTCTATCACACGAACTAAACTATTTTTTATATTAGAACAAAAATTTACTCTTTGTCCTAATCTAAAATGATATGACTCTTTAAGAGAAAGATAGACTTTAGGTAAAAAAGATACCGGACTATCTATTGGCATCAATAAATTATCTATATTTTTAAAAAAGTTAATATCATTAACTTTTTTCATATTCAACAATTCATATAAATCAGAAATTTTTACTAATTTTGAATAAAGATATGAAGCTACCTGTAAACGTCTCAAAAAAATAACATGAGCACCGCAACCTAATTTTTCTCCTAAATCATCAATGAGTGTTCGGATATACGTTCCTTTTGAACAAAATATTTTAAATTCAATTAAGTTTTTTTCTTGATGAATAGAATATATATTGTATATAGTTACTCTTCTGATACCACGTGGAACTTTCAATCCTCGACGTGCATATTTATATAAAGGTATACCATTATGTTTAATTGCTGAATACATTGAAGGAATTTGTTCAATTGTACCAATTAATTCTCTGATAGATAAATCTAATTTGCATGAAGTAAATAAAATAGGACGCTTTTTAATTATAATTCCATCAGAATCAGATGTAGATGTTTTTTCACCTAATTTAGCAATGACATGATATCGTTTGTTAGATTCTGTTAGATAATTTGCAAATTTCGTACATTCACCAAAACAAATTGGCAACATACCTGTTGCTAAAGGATCTAAAGTTCCAATATAACCTGCTTTTTTCGCATTAAAAATCATTTTAACTTTCTGCAAAGCATTGTTAGAAGAAATACCTTTAGGTTTATCAAGCAAAAAAAGTCCATGAACATTACGTTTTTTATAAAAAAACATCTATTGTCCTTTTATTTCATTGATATAAAATTTATTATTCTTTTTTTTTAAATTTTCTAAAATAAAAGAAATTTTATTGCCTTTTAAAAAAGAATCGTCATGATAAAAAATAATATTTGGAATAATTCTTAATTTCATTTTTTTACATAATAACTTCCGAATATAACCAGTAGATTTATTTAAGATAATTATTTTTTTTTCTATATTAAATTCATCATGCATCCGAAGAAAACTAACAAATACTTGAGCATGAGATAAATCTTTGGAAACTTTTACATCAGAAACTGTTATTATTGTGCTAATACGTGGATCTTTAAGTGAATATTGTATGATTAAAGCTATTTTTTTTTGTAGTTCTTGTGCAACACGCACAGACCGATTAAATAATTTTTCCATAAAAATTTTACCATATTAAATATATACAAAATATACATCATGGTTTATAAAGTTCTTTTAATTTCTTTTACTTCAAAAACTTCTATAATATCTCCAATACGTATGTCATCATAATTTTTTATACCGATCCCGCATTCTAATCCATTACGTATCTCATTTACATCTTCTTTAAAACGACGTAATGACTCTAATTCACCTTTATATATGACTATATTATCTCTTAATATATGAATAGGATTGCTGCGTTTAATTATTCCTTCCATAACCATACAGCCAGCAATTAAACTAAATTTAGGAGATTTAAATATATTTCTTACTTCAGCTAGACCAATAATATTTTCTTTATATTCAGGTGATAAAAGACCTGTCATAGAAGATTTAACTTCATCAAGTAAATTGTAAATTACTGAATAATATCGAAGATCTAGATGTTCTGAATTAATTATTTTTTTAGCAGAAGAATCTGCACGAACATTAAATCCCAAAATAATAGCATTTGAAGCTAGTGCTAAAGAAGCATCTGTTTCTGTAATACCGCCGATACCTAATCCTATTATTTTTATTTTTACTTCATTAGTCGATAGCTTCAATAAAGCTCCAGAAATAGCTTCTAAAGAACCTTGCACATCAGATTTAAGAATAATTTTTAACTCAGAAACATTATCTTTATGTATGTTATCAAACATATTTTCTAAATTTGCTCTATTCTGATTTGATAATTTCATTTCACGTGATTTTTCTTTTCTATAACAAGCTACTTCTCTTGCTTTTTTCTCATTACGAACTACAGTAACCATATCTCCTGAAAAAGGAACTTTAGATAAGCCCAAAATTTCTACTGGAATAGAAGGTCCTGCACTTAAAACTTCTTTCCCGCTTGCATCTCGTAAAGATTTAACACGACCATATTCAAACCCGCATAATATTATATCGCCTTTATTTAATTTTCCTTTTTTGACTAATACAGTAGCTATTGCCCCGCGACCTTTATCTAGAAAAGATTCTATAACAACACCTTCAGCCATTCCAGTAGGTACTGCTTTTAATTCTAACATTTCTGCTTGCAGTAAAATTGAATTTAATAGTCTATCAATACCTTTTCCTGTTTTTGCAGAAACAGATACAAATATATTTTCACCCCCCCATTCTTCTGAAAGAATATTATATTTTGTTAAATCATTTCTTATTTTATTAATATCAGTATCTATTTTATCAATTTTATTAATAGCTACTATTACAGGCACATTAGCTTCTTTTGCATGTTGAATAGCTTCAACTGTTTGTGGCATGACTCCATCATCCGCCGCTACAACTAAAATAACAATATCAGTGACTTGAACTCCGCGAGATCTCATTGCAGTAAATGCGGAATGTCCAGGTGTATCTAAAAAAGTAATTGAACCTGAATTAGTCTTCACATGATAAGCGCCAATATTTTGTGTGATACCACCAGCTTCATAAAATGCTGTTTTTGTTGAGCGAATGTAATCTAATAATGATGTTTTACCATGATCAACGTGTCCCATGATAGTAACTATTGGAGCTCTAACAATAGAAATATTATTTCCTGTATCACGATCTTTCATGATTAATTCTTCTAATTCATTTTCTCTATGTATGATAACTTTATGTCCCATTTCTTCTGCAATCAACTGAGCTGTGTCCTGATCAAGAATGTGATTAATACTGCCTACAATTCCCATGTTCATCATATTTTTAATAACGTGAGAACTTTTAATAGCCATTTTATTTGCTAAATCAGATACAGAAATTTTATTGCTAATAATAACATCTCTATTAATAATAGATTCAGGTTTTTGAAAAACTTGTTGCAATACAACAGGTTTATTCTTTTGTTTGCTATTTTTTTTATTGCGATTAGAAATGCGAACTTCTTCTTTATGATTTTTTCCATTATGAAAATTTTTATTATTTTTCTTTTGACGATAATTTTTTAAAATTCGACCATGATTTCTTTTATCTATTTCTATTTCTCGATCGTCATCATCCTCAGATTGACGAGTATTTAGAAATGTTGTCAAACGATAGTCTTTTTTTTCTTCTTTCGAAGCATGCCAAATTTCTGTTTTTTCTTTAATTCTTTTTTTATTATTTAGATCAAAAGAACTAGAATCTAAGTTTTTTTTAAATTTTTTATTTTTTTCATCTTTATTTAATATTTTAGATTTATTTATTTTCTTTAATTTTAAAGATTTAAAATCAATTTTATTTAATTCTGTTTTTTCGAAATTTTTTATATGTTTTTTTTCTATATCATTGTTTTTGATATTTTTCTTTAAAAATTTTTTCTCTTGATTTTTTAAAGATAATGTTGTTTTTATTGAAGGTTTAATTGTTCCTAATTTATTTAATACAGGTTCAGTTTCAAATTGATTATTTTTTATATAAGTTCTTTTTTTTCTAATTTCTACTTGTACCGCTTTATTTTTTCCTCCAATAGTCGAGATATTTAAAGTACTACGTGTTTTCCTCTGCAAAACAAAAGTATTTAAGAAACGTTTTTTTTTAGATTCTAAATGTTTTAATAAAAGATTTTTTTCAGTTTCATTAATGCAATTATCTGGATTTTTTATTATACCAATATCAGATAACTCTTTTATTAATTCATTAATTGATATTTTTATTTCGTTAGATAAAATTTTTAAACTTATATCTGGCATACTATTATTCCTATTATCAGACTTTATTACCAAACCAACAAATATTACGAGCAGTCATAATTAACAAACCAGCTTGTTCAGAATTTAAATTTTTAATATCAGTTAAATCATCTATTCCTTGATCAGCTAATTCTTCTAAAGTAAATATATTCTTTTCCGCTAACTGCATAGCTAAAACTTTATTCATACCATTTATTTTCAATAAATCTTCTGCTATTTTTTTTTCTTTAAATATAGTATTTTTTTTTTCTGATTCTATTAAGAGCAATTTACTTTTTGCACATTCACGTATAAGCTTTGCTTGATCTTTAGTTAAATTTTGAATTTCTAGTAATTCATGAAATGGTATATATGCTAATTCTTCAAGAGAAGAAAAACCTTCTTTTACTAAAATCTTAATAAGATTGTCATTTATATTTAAATTTTTTTTAAAAACATCAAAAGCAGCATGGGCTTCTTCTTGATGTTTAGAATTAAGATCTTCCGTGGTCATGACATTCAATTCCCAACCGCTGATTTGAGAAGCTAAACGAACATTTTGACCATTACGACCGATTGCTTGTGCTAAATTGTTATTATCTACCGCTATATCCATAGAATGACGATCTTCATCGACAATAATAGAAGATACATCAGCTGGTGCCATAGCATTTATAACAAATTGAGCAGGATTATCATCCCACAAAATAATGTCAATACGTTCTCCACCTAATTCGCTTGACACGGCTTGTACACGAGCTCCTCTCATACCTACACAAGCTCCTACTGGATCAATACGCTTATCATTAGTCTTTACTGCAATTTTAGCACGAGACCCCGGATCACGTGCCGCAGCTTTTATCTCAATTACTTCTTCTCCAATTTCAGGTACTTCTATGCGAAATAATTCAATGAGCATTTCAGTTTTTGAACGACTAATAAATAATTGAGCTCCCCGAGCTTCTGGATAAACTCCATACAAAATACCACGAACTCGATCACCTGGACGAAAGTTTTCTCTAGGTAACATGCCTTCGCGTAAAATCAATGCTTCAGCATTATTACCTAGGTCTAACATTATATTATCGCGATTAATTTTTTTAACTATACCTGTAATAATTTGACCTATATATTTACGAAATTGCTCAACTAACATTGATCGTTCTGCTTCACGAACTTTTTGAACAATTACCTGCTTCGCAGTTTGAGTTGTTATTCTATCAAAATTAACAGATTTAATTTGTTCTTCTATATAATCGTTAAGACGAAATTTTTCACCTTCAAAACATGCTGCTTCTAAAGTAATCTCTCTAGTTGGTTGAGTTACTGTTTCTACTACCATCCAACGTCGAAAAGTACTAAAAATCCCAGTCTTTCGATTGATACTTACTCTTATTTCAATTTCTTGTTCATGTTTTTTTTTAGTTGCTGTTGCCAATGCAATTTCTAAAGCTTCAAAAATTTTTTCACGTGGGAGAGATTTTTCGTTAGAAACAGCTTCAACAACAGCTAATATTTCTTTATTCATCTTAATAGAACCTCAAAATAAAAATTTTTAAAATGAGCAATTAAAACTCATTTTTCATGTATTAATTACAAAAAAATTTAATTATGAAATTAGACAATTAATACACTAATTTTTATTAATCAAGAGTTTATATAATTAATTATTACTTAATATTTAAAGACTAATTAAGCTATATTATGCAGAATAAATGTTCTAATAAAAAACCCCGAAAATTCGGGGTTTCAGGTGCACTATCACCCTATAATAAAATGATTATTGATAATCTTTACAAATTAAATACTTGAGTATGATTGATTTAAAAGATAATCGAATTATTCCAAAATATTATTCGATGATACGTTATTGATACCGAGAATGGGATTTGAACCCATACGCCTATTAGGCACTATCCCCTCAAGATAGCGTGTCTGCCAGTTTCACCATCCCGGTAAAATTTACTATAATCGTATATATTTTATATGAAACGATAATTAATCAGGTATATCAGAATTTAAATTTTTTTTATTTAAAAAATTTTTTTCTATTGTAGTTTTTTTGTGGTTGTCTTCTAAAAAAAAATCCGAATCAATTTTTCTATTATTAATGTTACACAACATAATACTTGTTACTAAAAACAAGAAACAAAGAACTTTAATAATATTTGTTATAAAACTATTGTTTCTAATATCACTGAAAAATTTAATATTATTTTTTATATTTAAATAGCCTGTATTATTTAGCCCTTTCCCAGGCTGTAGTAAAATAAAAAAAATTAGCAAAATAGAAATAAAAATAAAAAAAATTGAAAAAAACAAATGCATAAAAGACTACTTCCTTTTTCTATTTAATATTACCGATTATAATATTTTTTAAATTACATATAAATTTTTATATATAAATCATATATTCAATTTCAAAATTTATCATAACTATCATTTTTATGAAATATATAAATTAAAGCAATTGAATAGTTTCTTTAATATCATGAGCTAGCTTGTAAACTTTTGAATAATTTTCCCCCTCAACCATAATTCTAATACACGGTTCTGTACCAGATTTACGAACTAAAACACGACTATTTTTACCTAAAAAATCTTTATATCGTGAAAGAATATTTTTTATTTTTATATTTTCATTTAAATTTTCATCTTTTTTTACGAAAATATTTAACAAAATTTGAGGAAATAATTTTATTTGATGCGATAAATTATACAACGTCATGTTATTCTTGATCATAATCAACAAGACCTGTAAACTAGCAATAATTCCATCACCAGTAGTGTGTTTGTCTAATAAAATAATATGACCTGATTTTTCAGCTCCTAAAATTGATTTTTTTTCTTTAATTTTTTGATATACACTACGATCTCCTGTTGGCGCAGTATAAAAAGGAATCCCAAGTTTTTTTAAACTTAAAATTACACCCGTATTAGTCATTAAAGTACCTACAACACCACCTTTTAATTTATTTTCTTTTAAATATTCTTTTGCAATAATATAAATTATTTGATCTCCATCTACTGTATTTCCCAAATGATCTACCATTATTACACGATCCCCATCCCCATCAAATGCTAAACCGATATCAGCTTTTTCTAATAAAACTAACTTTTTTAATTTTGTAATATTAGTAGATCCTGAATTCTCATTTATATTTACACCATTGGGATTAATAGAAATTGTTATAACTTTTGCACCTAAATCTTGAAAAATCTTAGGTGCTATATTGAAAGTCGAACCATTAGCGCAATCTACAATAATAGTAAATTTCGATAAATTTAAATCTTTAGGAAAGGTGTTTTTACAAAAGTTAATATATTGATTTTCAGGATCTATAATATTATTAGAAAAACCAAAATTTGTATTATCAGGATAAAAAAAAGTATCTTTTATTTTTTTTTCAATAGAACATTCTACTTGTTTAGTTAGTTTTATTCCATTTTTATAGAAAATTTTTATTCCGTTGTCATAAAAAAAATTATGAGAAGCTGAAATTACAATTCCGGCAGAAGCATTAAAAGATTTAGTAAAATATGCAATTGCTGAAGTAGGGATACAATTGGCTAGTAAAGTAGACACTCCTGTGGATAAAATACCAAATTCTAAAATAGACTGTAACATAGATCCCGAAACACGTGTATCTCTTCCGATAATAATTTTTTTTGTTTTATTTTTACCTAAAACTGTTCCAATTGACCATCCTAATTTTAACAAAAAGTTTGGTGTAATCGGATTCACTCCTACTTTTCCCCGGATGCCATCTGTTTTAAAATATTGCAAAAAAGTCATAATACTTTCATTCCTATATTATTTAAAAATAATTATATTTTGCAATAAATTATAATAAATTTTACTTTTTTATTAAAAATAAGATGAAGTTATAATAATTTTATCACTTCATCTTATTTTAAGATACATCAAATGAAGGAATGTTAAAATTTATCAAATTAATATTTTTTTAAAATAAAACTTTTATTAAAATATATAAAAAATATATTTATCTGTCTAATATTAAAGAAATTATTTATTTACATCTGGCTCTATCCATCCCTTTGGTTTTCTCACTTCTTTTCTTTTCATTAAATCATCAATTTGAAAAGCATCAATAGTCTCGTATTTTATTAATGCTTCTTTCATAGCATGTAATATATCAATGTTTTCATTTAAAATATTTCGAGCTCTACTATAATTAATTTCAATTAACAATTTTACTTCTTCATCAATAATTCTAGCTGTTTCATCAGACATATGTTTTGCTTTAGCTACTGAACGACCTAAAAATACTTCACCTTCTTCTTCAGCGTATAATAAAGGTCCTAATTTTTCTGAGAAACCCCATTGAGTTACCATATTTCGTGCTAAATTTGTAGCTATTTTAATATCATTATAAGCACCAGTAGAAACATTATCAGCGCCATAAATAATTTCTTCTGCTAAACGACCACCATATAAAGTGGATATTTGACTTTCTAACTTTTGACGACTAATACTAAGAGTATCAGATTCCGGCAAAAAAAATGTAACACCTAATGCTCGTCCTCTAGGAATAATAGTTACTTTATGTGCAGGATCATGATTAGGAACTAACCTTCCAATAATAACATGACCAGCTTCATGATATGCCGTAGATTCTTTTTGAAAATCGCTCATAACCATCGACTTTCTTTCAGAACCCATCATCATTTTATCTTTTGCTCTTTCAAATTCCAACATAGAAACTACCCGGCAATCAAGTCTAGCTGCAAAAAGAGCTGCTTCGTTAACTAAATTAGCCAAATCCGCACCTGAAAAACCTGGTGTTCCACGTGCAATAATCATAGGATCTACATCTTTGGATAAAGGAACTTTTCTCATATGTACTTTTAAAATTTGTTCTCTTCCACGAATATCTGGCAGTGCTACGATAACTTGACGATCAAAACGACCAGGACGCAAGAGAGCCGGGTCTAAAACATCAGGTCTATTAGTAGCTGCTATTAAAATAATACCTTCATTTCCGTCGAAACCATCCATTTCTACTAACATTTGATTGAGTGTTTGTTCTCTTTCGTCATGTCCCCCACCCAATCCAGCACCCCTTTGACGTCCTACAGCATCAATTTCGTCAATAAAAATTATACATGGTGCAGATTTCCTGGAATGTTCAAACATATCTCTTACTCTTGAAGCCCCGACGCCAACAAACATTTCAACAAAATCGGAACCAGAGATAGTAAAAAAAGGGACTTTAGCTTCTCCAGCTATTGCTTTAGCAAGCAATGTTTTACCAGTACCAGGCGGACCAACCATTAATATACCCTTAGGAATTTTACCTCCTAATTTTTGAAAACGACTGGGCTCTTTAAGATATTCTACTAATTCACTAACTTCTTCTTTAGCTTCATCACATCCCGCAACATCTGCAAAGGTAGTTTTAATTTGATCTTCTGATAGCATACGTGCTTTACTCTTACCAAATGACATTGCACCTTTTCCACCACCCATTTGCATTTGACGCATAAAAAAAATCCAAACACCAATAAGTAATAACATCGGAAACCAAGATATAAGAATTGAAACAAGAAGACTTGGTTCTTCAGGCATTGCTCCAACAATTTTAACTTTTTTTGTCAGAAGATTATCTAAAAGTTTAGGATCGTTAATAGGAATACAGGTAGTGTACTTGCTACTATCTTTTTTAGTAACACTAATCACACGTCCGTTAATATATGCTTCACGGACCTGATCTTGATTTACTTCTGATAGAAAAGTCGAATAATCAACTCTATGATTATTGATATCATTAGTATTAAAAGTTTGAAAAATAGACATCAATATTACTGTGATAACTAACCAGAAGATCAGGTTTTTAACCATGTCACTCAAAGGAACAACCTCTCATGGAATCTATATTTTAAAAACAACACAGATTATTATAATTTTTATCTGGTTGCTAGAATGAATACCTCTCGAGATCTTGTTCGAGAAGTTTTAGGTTTGCAAATTTTAGTTTTTGTAAATAATGTTTTAATTTCTTTGTATAATTCATTAAAACCTTCTCCATGAAATGATTTTAGCAAAAAAATACCATTTTTAGACAAAACATAATTTGATATTTTTAATGCTAACTTAGACAAGTCAATAATATTTGGCATATCAATACAACAATTACCTGTCATATTAGGAGCCATATCTGACATCACTAAATGAAATTTAGTATTACTTAAAGAACTAAGCATCAAATTTAATGTTTTTTTATTACGAAAATCTCCTTGAAAAATATTAACACCAGTTATTGGTTTAATAGGTAATATATCACAAGCTATAACACGTCCTTTTTTTCCTATTTTACTAATAGCATATTGAGACCAACTTCCAGGAGCAGCACCTAAATCAATAACATTCATACCAATTTTAAATAATTTATTAATTTTATCTAATTGTTCCAATTTAAACCAAGCTCTTGAACGTATATTATTTTTTTTTGCTTCCTTGACATATTGATCTTGAAAATGTTCTAATAACCAACGATTAGAACTACTTGACTTTTTTTTAGCAATCATATTTTCACTAATTTGCAATCAATTTTTTAATAAAAAAAATTTTAAACAATCTTAATTAAACTCACAATGCTTAAAACTATATATAATTTATTTTTAAAATCTGATATTCTACATCACCACCTGGTGTACATATAGTTGCAACATCATTAATTTTTTTTCCAATAAGACCTCTTGCTATTGGAGAATTAATAGAAATCAAATTTTTTTTAAAATCAGATTCATCATCACCAACAATTTGATAAGTAAATTTTTCATTATTTCTTATATTCAAAATACTGACTGTTGAACCAAAAATTACTCGACCATTATTAGATATTTTTGTTATATCTATAATTTGAGAATTAGATAATTTTAACTCAATTTCTTTAATACGTCCTTCACAAAAACTCTGTTCTTCACGAGCTGAATGATATTCAGCATTTTCTTTTAAATCACCATGTTCTCTAGCTTCTGCTATTGCTGTAATAATACGCGGACGTTTTATATTTTTTAATTTTTGCAGTTCTTGACGCAGTTTCTCTGCTCCTCTTACAGTCATTGGAATTAAATTAATCATGTAAATACTCCACTATTTTATTGGTCAATATTTTAAAAATAATTTCTAAAAGTGAAAAAATATTTTTTAAAATTCAAAAAAATGATAAATTATACTTCTGTAATTAATCAAATTATATATTTTATAGTTTATAACTATTAATATTTTCTATATTTAATCTATTAATAAGATCTTCTATAAAAATTTTATATTTTAAAATGATAAAATAGAATTTTATCTGATCATGTTTCACAAATTACAAAAAGACATTTAAAATACATTGGAAATAAAAATATTATATTTTTTAAATAATTTATTTAAGTGATTTAAAAAATTATTTATTGTATTTCATGTAAAAAATATATATTTCAACATTAAAATATATTGATCTATTTTAAAGTAAAAAATAAAATTTATCAAAATTTTAAGAGTTTAGTTGTATACTTATAAATTCTCAATTCACAGAAGAATATTAATTATTACTTCATGATTTTAAGCCATTTCATTTACTCAATTAAAAGCATATTAAAAAATGAATAATCAAGATATAAAATCATTACTTATTACAAAACTAAATCTAGAAAAAGCTTACATTACAGGAGATAACAATCACATTAAGATCATTGCAATAGGAAATATTTTTAAAGGTATTAGTCAAGTGAAAAGACAGCAAACAGTTTACACACCTTTAATAAATATAATTACAGAAAAACATATTCATGCAGTTTCTATACTGTCTTATACCCCAGAAGAATGGGAAAAGAAAAACAAAATACATACTTCTAATCATCTATTAAAATAAAAAATATTAATGCAATAGAGATTTATTAATGTATGAATAAATTATATGTGGAAGGAAATAAAAGTTTAAATGGTAACGTTATTATTTCAGGTTCTAAAAATGCAGCTTTACCAATTTTATTTATGACTATATTAACAGAAGACAAAATAAAAATTAGTAATGTTCCCAATTTAACTGATATTAAAATAACAATTAAATTACTTAAATATTTAGGAGTAAAAATACAATATCAAAAAACGTTATGTATTGATGCAAGCTCAATAAATATTTTTCATGCTCCATATTATCTAATTAAAAAAATTAGAGCTTCAATCTGGATATTAGGTCCTCTTCTAGCACGTTTTGGTAAAGCAAAAATATTTTTACCTGGGGGATGTAAAATTGGTAGCAGACCTGTGGATTTACATCTAAACGGTTTGATGCAGTTAGGTGCAAAAATTGATTTAAAAGACAATTGTATTAATGCTTTTGTCAAAGGCCGTTTACAGGGGAAATATATTTTAATGGAAAAAGTCAGTGTTGGCGCTACCATTACAATTATGAGTGCAGCTACTTTAGCTGAAGGTTCTACAATAATTGATAACGCTGCTTGTGAACCAGAAATTATCGATACCGCAAAATTTTTAAATACTTTAGGTGCTAATATTATTGGCGCAGGTAGTAATAAAATACATATTAAAGGTGTTTTAAAATTAAATGGTGGTAGACATCGAGTGATTCCAGATAGAATTGAAACAGGAACATTCTTGGTAGCTGCCGCTGCTTCTCAAGGTCATATAATTTGCCATAAAACTGAACCTAAACACTTAAAAAGTGTATTAATAAAACTAACTGAAGCTGGAGCAAAAATTCAAACAGGAAAAGACTGGATTAAATTAGACATGAGGGGGAGAAGACCCAAGTCTTTAAATATTTTGACTTCGCCTTATCCTGGTTTTCCAACAGACATGCAAACTCAATTTGCTTTACTGAATGCAATTTCTCAAGGTGTAGGTACTATAACAGAAACTATATTTGAAAATCGTTTTATTTATATATCCGAGTTAATTAGTATGGGAGCTAAAATAAAAATTAAAAAAAATACAATTATATCTTATGGGGTACCTAAACTGATTTCTTCTAATGTTTTTTGCAGCGATTTGAGAGCATCAGCAACATTAATATTAGCGGGTTGTATTGCCGCAGGTTTAACAATAGTGAATCATACTTATCATCTTATCAGAGGCTATGAATCATTTCCTAATAAACTAAATAAAATAGGAGCAAATATTAAAATTATATAAAAATTAATTTTTTCTGTAATATCCAATCAATTTTCAAAAAATACTATTTATTAAAAATATATTTTAATAAAAATCAATTATTTTTTATAAAAATATAAATATTAAATAACTGGAGTTTTTTATGTATGCAGTTTTTTTAAGCGGCGGAAAACAATATCGCGCAATTAAAAATCAGGTGATCAGATTAGAAAAATTAAATAATCCACTTGGTACAACTATAGAATTTAACAAAATTTTAATGGTATCTGATAAAGATTCTATAAAAATTGGTACTCCCTTTATAACTAATGGAATAATAAGAGCAAAAATTCAAAAACATGGTCGTCTAAAAAAAATTAAAATTATTAAATTTAATCGCCGTAAACATTATAAAAAACAGCAAGGTCATCGTCAACACTTTACTGACGTAAAAATTATAGAAATCAATAATATTAAAGAGGAAATTTAAATAAATGGCACATAAAAAAGCTGGTGGTTCGACTAGAAATGGACGAGATTCTAATGCGCAAAGACTAGGTGTTAAATGTTTTGGTGGTCAACTGATTAAAGCAGGCAGTATAATTGTCAAGCAACGTGGAACAAAATTTCATCCAGGTGAAAATGTAGGTTGCGGGAAAGATCATACAATTTTTGCTACTATAAAAGGAAAAGTAGAATTCAAAAAAAAAGGATTAAAAAAAAGAACATATATAAACATTGTTAATTAAACAATAAATAATTTATATATGAAAGCCCCTGCTCTAGGGGGTTTATATTTTTTTAAAATATATGATTTATTAAAAAATCACTTTATTTGAACAAATAACTCTATAAAATATTACAATAATTATTAATGTGAAAATATTATATATGGATTAAAAAATGAAATTTATCGATGAAACTATCATACAAGTTATTGCTGGAAATGGCGGAAATGGTTGCGTTAATTTTAGAAGAGAAAAATACGTTCCTAAAGGAGGTCCAGACGGTGGAGATGGCGGAGACGGCGGCGATGTTTGGTTAGAGGCCAACAATAATTTAAACACACTAATAGATCTTAGATTTAAAAAAAAATTTCAAGCAAAAAATGGACAAAATGGATCAAGTAGAAAATGCTCTGGTAAAAAAGGAGCTGATATAAAAATACATGTTCCGATAGGAACAAGAGCAATAAATCATCAAACACGAGAAACAATAGGTGATTTAATTCAACATAAGCAAAAAATACTTATTGCTAAAGGAGGTTGGCACGGATTAGGTAATGCTAGATTCAAGTCTTCAACAAATAGAAGTCCTAGACAAAGTACATTAGGTACCATAGGAGAAAAAAGAGATATACAATTAGAATTAGTTTTAATAGCTGATGTCGGAACATTAGGAATGCCTAATGTTGGAAAATCTACTTTAGTTACAAGCATATCTGGAGCTAAAACAAAAGTTGCAAATTATCCGTTTACAACATTAAATCCAGTATTAGGTAGTGTAACTGTTCAAAATAACAAAAAATTTATTATAGCGGATATTCCAGGTATAATTAAAGGGGCATCTCATGGTTCTGGATTGGGAATTCGTTTTTTAAAACATCTAGAAAGATGTAAATTGTTACTTCATGTTGTTGACTTAGTTCCTCATAATAATTGCCATCCGGCACAAAATATACGTATTGTTCTAAATGAATTAAAAAAATATAGTATAAAACTATATAATAAACCAAGATGGTTAATTTTTAACAAAATAGATTTATTGAACTTAGAAAAATTAAATAAAATAACTGATGAAATAACCAGTCAATTTAAAATAAATGAAAAATGCTATTTTATCTCTTCAGCAAAAAAAATCGGTATAAAAAAATTATGTTTTGACATAAGTCAATATTTAGAAAAATAAAAAAAAGAACTCGGTCTATTAAACAACCAAGTTCTTTTAGATCAATTATCTTTTTATTGAACTTAACGTTTAGAAAATTGTGGACGTTTCCTCGATTTTCGAAAACCAACCTTTTTACGTTCAACTTGACGTGAATCACGTGTTACAAAACCAGATTTTCTTAATTCAAAACGTAATGATTGATTATATTTAATCAAAGCACGAGTAATACCTTGACGAATTGCACCAGCTTGACCAGAAATGCCTCCGCCTTTAACCGTAATGTAAATGTTAAATTTATCTATCATATCAACTAATTCTAATGGTTGACGAACAATCATGCAAGATGTTTCACGACCAAAATATTCATTTAAAGAACGTTTGTTAACAATAATTTCTCCGTTGCCAGACCTAAGAAATACTCTAGCTGAAGAACTTTTACGACGACCCGTACCATAGTTTTGAGTTTGAATCATTTATTTTATATACCCTTTTATTAAATATTTAACAATTGTGGACATTGTGCCATATGTTCATGATTTTCATGAGAAAAAATTTTTAATTTTTTAAACATCGAACGTCCTAAAGGACCTTTCGGCAACATACCTTTTACTGCAATTTCTATTACTCTTTCTGGATGACGAGAAATCATCTCTTCAAATCTAGATTTTTTTATACCACCAACATAACCTGTATGATGATAATAAATTTTATCAGTTCGTTTTTTTCCTGTAACTAATATTTTTGAAGCATTTATAACAATGATATAATCACCAGTATCAAGATGAGGAGTATATTCTACTTTATGTTTACCTCTAAGATGAAAAGACAATATGCTTGCTAATCTTCCTAATATTTTACCAGTTGCATCTATATAATACCAATTTCTTTTAATTTGACCCGATTTAATTGAAAAAGTTTTCATATAAAACTCGATTTAAAATAATTATTTATACAGAAAATAATACTATGATTCACATTAATAAGATATAGTAAACATATTTTACTGAAATATAATTTAAAATTATTTTCATGTGTTTTTTGCAAAATTAAATTAACTGAATTAGTTATGTTTTTAAAAAATTAAATATAATTTTCTATATTTATTTTATATTTATTTTATATAAAATTTTTTGCAATATTTTATATTATATTCAGAAGTATCATATCTTTTATAGGTAATAAACTATGCCTACTCAAAATTCTTTGCTGATTTTTCGTAATGAAATCAATAATATCGATAAAAAAATAGTAAAACTATTAGCAAAAAGAAAGAATCTAGTATTAAAAATAGCTCAATCTAAAATAGAAAATAATCAAGCCATACGTGATTTAGAACGTGAAAAAAAAATATTGCAAAATTTAATTTTTTTAGCAAAAAAAAACCATCTAACGCCTGAATATATAACTCGATTGTTCCAACTGATAATTGAAGAATCTGTATCTACTCAAAAAAAATTATTACAAAAATTTTGTAATAAGCATGATTTAATTCCTAAAAATTTTTCATTTCTTGGTCCTAAAGGTTCTTACTCTCACCTTGCTGCTTGTGAATACGCAAATCGAAATTTTCAAACATGTATTACAAATGAATGCTCAACATTTGAAGAAGTAATTTTTTCGGTTGAGAATAATCAATCAGATTATGCAATTTTACCAATTGAAAACACTTGCTCCGGTTCTATTAAAGAAGTTTTTAATATTTTAAAAAATACTAATTTATTTATTATTGGAGAAATTAATATTTTTATAAATCATTGTTTGCTTGCACTAAAAAAAATTGAATTATGCAAAATAAAAACAGTGTACAGTCATCCTCAACCATTTCAACAATGTAGTAATTTTATTAATAAGTTTCCAGAATGGAATATCAAATATACTAAAAGCACAGCAGATGCAATGAAAAAAATTGTCGAATATAATGATACGACTAATGCAGCATTAGGCAGTGAAATAGGAGGTAAAATTTATAAATTAAAAACCTTGACGAAAAATTTAGCAAATAAAGAAAAAAATATTACAAGATTTATTGTATTAAATCGTAACCCTATAAAAATTTCTGAAAAAATACCAACTAAAACAACGTTAATATTTAGCACAGGACAAGAATCAGGAGCTCTAGCAAAGGTTTTATTGGTATTAAAAGAAAAAAAGCTAATCATGAAAAAATTAACTTCTCAAACAGTTTACAAAAATCCATGGGAAGAAATGTTTTATATTGACATTCAAGTGAACTTATCATCGGAATTGATGCAAGACGTTCTTAAAAAAATAAAGAATATCACTAAATTTATAAAAATTTTAGGTTGTTATCCCAGTGAAAATATAGTTCCAATAGTACCGTAAAAATTTTTTAGAATATATTATTAAAAAATAAAAAATTTTATATATTACGTATTTAAAAGTTAAATAGATTTCTAAATATTTTATTTTAACTATTTCAAATAATAAAAAATAATCATTTTTAATTAATAAATATTGATTTTGAATCTTAATTTTTATTTCAAATAAAATATTAAAAAATTTACTAAGAGTAAAAACAATGTTTAAAAATTTAACTCAACGTCTTTCAAATAGCTTTAAAAAAATTATCAATAAAGGAAGACTTACAGAAGAAAATATCAAAGATACTATACGAGAAGTTCGAAAAGCTTTATTAGAAGCAGATGTAACATTATCAGTAATAAGAAAATTTATAGAAAATGTTAAAACAAAATCAATTGGTCATGAAATAAATAAAAGTTTAACTCCTGGACAAGAATTTATAAAAATTGTTAAACATGAATTAATATTTGCTATGGGTGAAAAAAATAATTCTTTAAACTTATCTACACAACCACCTGCAGTTGTATTAGTAGTTGGTTTACAAGGAGCAGGGAAAACTACCAGTTTAGCAAAATTAGGAAAATGGATTCAAAATAAACACAAGAAAAAAATATTAATTGCATCTACTGATATTTATCGTGCAGCTGCTATTAAACAACTTAAAATATTGTCTCAGGAAATCGGAATAGATTTTTTTTCATCTGTTGAAAATCAAACACCAATAGAAATTACTGCACAGGCAATAAAATACGCAAAATTAAAATTATATGACGTTTTATTAATCGATACAGCAGGACGTTTGCATATTGATAAAAAAATGATGAATGAAATCAAAAAGATACAAAATCTATCAAATCCTATTGAAACACTCTTAGTCGTAGATGCAATGATGGGTCAAGATGCAGTAAATATGGCAAAAATATTTAATAATGATTTATTAATATCTGGTATAATATTGACTAAAACAGATGGCGATTCTAGAAGTGGTATTGCTTTATCTATGCGATATATCACTGGAAAACCAATTAAATTCATAGGAACAGGAGAAAAAATAACATCATTAGAAACATTTCATCCCGAAAGAATAGCTGATAGAATTCTAGGGATGAATGATATCATCTCTCTTATTGAAGACATTGAAGAAAAAGTAGGTCA
Source organism: Buchnera sp. (in: enterobacteria) (assembly GCF_056343165.1). Taxonomy (NCBI): domain Bacteria; kingdom Pseudomonadati; phylum Pseudomonadota; class Gammaproteobacteria; order Enterobacterales; family Erwiniaceae; genus Buchnera; species Buchnera sp. (in: enterobacteria). The sequence goes on from NZ_JBWHTS010000005.1 coordinate 36,293, forward strand.
ATCCAAAATTCAACAACTTACAAAAAAAATCAAACAAGGTCATGATTTTAACTTAAATGACTTTTTAACACAAATTAAACAAATGAAAAAAATAGGAGGTTTAAATTACTTTATAGATAAGTTTTCTATGAACCAACAATTATCTAACAATATATCATTGTTAAATACAGATGAAAATACTTTAAATAAAGCTGAAGCGATGATATGTTCTATGACTCCGAAAGAAAGAAAAAAACCAATGATTATAAAGGGTTCAAGAAAACGTAGAATAGCTTTAGGTTCTGGAACACAAATACAAGATGTAAATAAATTATTAAAAAATTTTGATGATATACGAAGAATCATGAAAAAAATTAAAACTGATGGAATAACAAAAGTCATGCGAGGAATAAAAAACATGTTTCCCAAAAGATTTTAAAAATTATATAAAAATAAATTCATTAAATTCTTTACTTTTATACTATAAAAAGTGTAATTTTGTTTTTTAATTCATTGACAATAATCCTTTTAATTTAATAACTTTTAAGAAGAAAAGATATGGTAAAAATTCGTTTAGCTAGATATGGAACAAAAAAACGTCCTTTTTATAAGATGGTAGCAGCTGACAGTCGTTTTTCCAGAAATGGTCGTTTTATTGAACGTTTAGGATACTTTAATCCTATCGCTAAAGGAAAATCTGAAACATTAAAGTTAAATTTAGAACGCATTAAATACTGGATCAATCAAGGTGCTCAGATGTCAGAAAGAACTAAAAAACTAATAAAAATACTAAATTCCAAGAGGTAATATTATAAATATTAGTGTTAATAAACCAGATAAACCGTTATTGATAGGAAAAGTTGGAAAATCTTATGGGATATTAGGTTGGATAAATATTTTTTCTTTTACAGAAACAGAAGAAAAAATTTTTAATTATCTTCCCTGGTTTTTTTTTAAAGAAAAAAAATGGACAAAAGTTCAATTTGAAAATTGGAAGAAACACAAAAACAATTTTATTGTTCATATAAAAGGTATTTCTGATCGATCTATAATTAGTCGATTTACTAATTCAGACATAATGATTAGCAAATATACATTACCTAAACTCAACAAAAATGATTATTATTGGAATGATCTCATTAAATATAAAGTATTTAATTTAAAACAACATTATTTGGGAATTGTAGTTGATTTAATAAGAACAAAAAATAACGATATTCTTGTAATAAAAAATAAATCAAATATATTTAAAAAAAATATATTAATTCCATTTATTGAGAACAAAATAATAAAAAACGTGAATACTCATAATAAATTTATATTAGTACAATGGAACTAAGTTATGTATTCTAATATAAAAAAAAAACATAATACTACAATATGGTTTAATATTGTCACTATTTTTCCAGAAATGTTTCGTGCAATTACTGATTATGGAATCGTCGGACGAGCAATCAAAAAAAAAATTATTGATATTAAATTTTTAAACCCGAGACGTTTTAGCAAAAATAAATATAAATCTGTAGACGATCGTCCTTATGGAGGAGGACCCGGGATGTTAATGAGTGTCGAACCATTATATTTAGCTATTCAAGAAGCTAAATCTAAATTTGCGAATGCAACTGTTATTTATTTGTCTCCGCAAGGAAAAGAACTAGAACAAAATAACATGCAAGAATTAATTGCAAAAACAAAAATTATTTTAATATGTGGTCGATATGAGGGAATTGACCAACGAATTATAGATAATCAAGTAGATGAAGAATGGTCTATTGGCAATTATATACTAACTGGAGGAGAATTAGCTGCTATGGTTATGATTGACTCTATATCTCGATTAATACCAGGTGTAGTTAAAAAAAAAAATCAATAGAAGAAGATTCTTTCGCTAATAATTTACTTGATTATCCTAGTTATACTCGGCCTGAAATTATAAAACAAATGTCAGTACCTAAAGTGTTATTGTCTGGAAATCATAATAAAATTCGCATGTGGCGTTTAAAACAATCACTTGGGAAAACATGGATTAAACGTCCTGATCTTCTAAAGAAAAAAATTTTAACTAAAGAAGAAAAAATTCTATTAGATGAATTTAAAAAATCAGAAAAAAAAAATAATTATTAATTTCTTTTATTCGTCTAAATTGAAGAGGAAATCATGCTCAATATAATTCAAGAAATTGAAACAAAACAAATAAAAAAAAATATACCTATTTTTAGGCCCGGAGATACTGTAGAAGTTAAAGTTTGGGTAATTGAATCTTCTAAAAAACGTCTACAATCTTTTGAAGGAATAGTAATAGCAAAAAAAAATCGTTTGTTAAATTCATCTTTTACTGTACGTAAAATATCTAATGGAGAGGGTATTGAACGAGTTTTTCAAACACATTCTTGTAGTATTGATGAAATTATTATTAAAAGAAGAGGTTTAGTTAGAAAAGCAAAATTATATTACTTGAGAGCTCGAACTGGAAAATCCGCTCGTATTAAAGAAAGACTAGGTTAATTTTAACATGCAGTCATGACAGAATTCTTGACTGCATTATTTTTATAGTAGTAAAATAAAAGTAAATTTTTATCTTCGAAAATTATGCAGTGCCACCTATGGTTAATTTTTCTAATTTCATAGATGGCTGACCTATCCCAACCGGAATATTTTGGCCATCTTTTCCACACATACCCATTCCGTGATCCATTTTTAAATCATCACCAACCATGGATATTTGTTGCATAACTTCTAGACCTGATCCTATTAGAGTTGTATTTTTAATCGGTGTAATAATTTTTCCTTTTTGGATTAAATAAGCTTCTGAAGTAGAAAAGACAAATTTTCCAGAAGTAATATCAACTTGACCTCCAGAAAAATTGACAGCATATATCCCATAATCAACACTGTTGATGATGTCATCTAATTTCGATTTTCCGGATAACATATAAGTATTAGTCATACGGGGCATTGGTAAACATGCATAAGATTCACGACGTCCATTTCCAGTAGATTGCATTCCCATTAAACGTGCATTCAGTTTGTCTTGCATGTATTTTTTCAATATACCATTTTCAATTAAAATATTATACTGACCAGGAGTGCCTTCATCATCAATACTTAACGAACCACGTTGATTTTTAACTGTTCCATCATCAATAATAGTACATAATTCTGATGCAACTTTTTTACCAATCATATTGGTAAATACTGAAGTTCCTTTTCTATTAAAATCACCTTCTAGGCCATGTCCTATAGCCTCATGCAACAAAACACCTGGCCATCCAGATCCTAAAACTACTGGAAATGTCCCTGAAGGAGCATCTTTAGATGATAAATTCAATAACGCTATACGAACTGCTTCTCTAGACCAATAATCAAGCCGTGTTTCCTTTGAAAAATCATCTTTATTTAAAAAAAAGTTATAATCAGTACGGCTTCCTCCTCCGCTTCTACCACGCTCTCTTTTCCCATGATCTTCAACTAAAACACTAATTGAAAATTGTACTGATGGTCTTATATCAGTTGCCAAATCACCATCAGTAGAAGCAATCAAGATTTTTTCATATGTTCCTGTTAAACTGGCATTAACTTCTGTAACGCGATGATCAAGACTGCGCGCTATGTGATCTGCTCTATAAAGAAGATCAATTTTTTCTCGAGAAGAAAATGATCTTAAAGGATCAGTACTACTATAAAAAGGTTGTATTTGTTTTTTTGATAAAGTTTTAGCCTTTACTAAACCTTTTGTAAAAATAATACTACACGCTTTTTTAGTACTTGTTCGCAGAGAATCTATTGATATTTGATCTGCATATGAAAATCCTGTACTTTCTCCTTTGATAGCTCTAACACCAATGCCTTCATCAGAATGATAATTTCCTTCTTTTATAATACCATTCTCTAGTGACCAAGATTCATGAAGATTAGATTGAAAATAAAGGTCTCCATAATCTAACTTGCGAGTACAGAGTTCTTCTAAAGAACTAAAAATATCTTGATGATTTATTTTGTTTTGAGTTAATAAAGATTCTGTAACTAATTCAAATGTCATTTAAACTCACTTAATTTATGATAATATTATATGTATCTATTATAAAATATAAAATGAAAAAACAAAAAATATTTTTTCTAAAAATATTATATAGCATTTTAAAAAATATATTTTATTATATTTAAATTCAATTGTTAAAAGAGAAAAATATGAAGAATATTATAAATGTATTATTAATAAATGGACCTAATTTAAATCTTCTAGGAACCAGAGAAACTGAAATTTATGGTAATATTACTCTGAATAATTTGATAGAAAAATTAAAAATAAAAGCAAAAAAACTTAATTTATCTTTACATCATATACAATCTAATGCAGAACATGTATTAATCGATAAAATTCACTCTTCAAGAAAAAATATAGATTATATTATTATCAATCCAGCTGCATTTACGCATACTAGTATAGCTATCAGAGATGCATTAATTGCAGTTGATATACCTTTTATCGAAGTCCATATTTCAAATATTTATTCTAGAGAAAATTTTCGTTCTCATTCATGGTTGTCTGATATTTCTAAAGGTGTAATTTGCGGATTAGGTTTAGACGGTTACTATTGGGCATTAGAGACAATATTTAATAGAATGATAGGTTTAAAAAAAAATAAAATTTATGAATAAAAAAAATTTTTAGAATATAAAAAATTTTAAAAATTATTATTTTAAAAATTTTATAAAATAAAATATAATTATAATATATTTATAAAACATTAAATGATTTTGCAAAATATGATAAAAAATTTTAAATTAATTTAAAATATGCTATTGCACTCTCTCAAATTTTCATAAAATAGAAAGTGCAATTTAAAAACAATCAAAAAAATCTTTAAAATAATTAATTCATATTATATTTTTTTAATTTTTTACGTAATGTGCTACGATTTATTCCCATTATTAAAGAAGCACGTGTTTGATTTCCTCTAGTATACTGCATTATTATATCTAAAATCGGTTGTTCTAATTCAGCTAATACTAATTCATATAAATTGTTTACAACTTTACCATTTAAATTTAACAAATAATATTTTAAAGATTTTTTAACTAATTCACTCAAAGGTTGTTTTATGTTTTTACCTTCATTGTTTATAGTAGATAAAAATAAAAATTCTGTATTTATTTTTTTTTTTAGCATAATACTATCAACTCTTGGTTTTTGTATAATTATATGTATTATATAAAGAAATTTTACTTAAAAAGAAAAATTTATATAAAAATATACATATTTTATTAGAAACAAAAATAATAATAAATAAAAATATTATTAAATACTCTGTATTTTTGAAATAAGTTCTTTCATATCTTCAGGCAAAGGTATTGTCCAAGATACTAAGTTTTTAGTAACAGGGTGATAAAAAGAAAGATGGCTTGCATGTAACGCTTGACGAGAAAATGTATATATTTTATTGATTTTTTTATTTTTTCTACAATTTATTTGAATTTTAAAAGTTCCTCCATAAAAAGGATCTCCAACTAACGGATATTTAATATATAACATATGAACACGAATTTGATGTGTACGTCCTGTTTCTAATCGTATAGCTATATGAGTATGAAATTTAAAACGATTGATAATTTTATAATGTGTTACTGATTGTTTTCCTAAATCATGAACCGTCATACACCTTCTTTTAGTATGATGACGCATGATAGGTTTATTTATAGTCCCACCTGAAATCATTTTTCCTCTAACAATTCCTTCATATTTTCGAGTAATTTTTCTTTTTTTTAATAATTTTAATAAGTAATTATAAGCAAAAATAGTTTTTGCAATCACCATTAATCCGCTAGTATATTTATCTAAACGATGAACTATACCGGCACGAGGTAAATCTTTAATATTTTTATAACGATATAATAAAGCATTTAAAATTGTACCTTTTCTATTTCCAGGACCCGGATGTACAACTAAACCAGCAGGTTTATTAATTATTAATATATCTTTATCCTCATAAACAATATTTAAAAAAATGTTTTCAGGAGTATTAGATAATAAATCTTGAGGGAAAGGATGAATTGTAAGAATTTCTCCTCCTAAAATTTTTTTATCAGGTTGATTGATAATTCCATTATTAACTAGTACCCGATTCATAATAATTAAATTCTTTAGGTAAGAACGAGAATATTCTTTAAATAATTTAGATAAAACCAAATCTAGTCTTTGTCCTGAAAACAAAAAACATGATGCAGTAGAACTTAATTCTATTTTTTTCAATATGATTGTCCTTCTTTGTCCTTCTTGTAATTAAATGAATATTTTTATAGTAATTAAAACGAATCTTTAATATTTATAGAATATGATATTCTATTTATAGAATATGGTATTCTATATAATTACAAACATAAACATTTTAATAAAAAATTTTATTAATTGAAATTGAATACAAAATGATGAAAAAAAAGAACAGCATTATATTGATTTTTATGATTTTATTTTTGAACTTAACAGTTCATTCTAAATCTTTAAGTAATCATTATTTTATAGAAACATATACTCTCTATGAAAAGTCTAAAAAAGAGTTAAAAGAAGAAAATTTTAACAATGCTATATTAATATTAGAAAAAATAAAGAAAAACAACGTTACTAATTTTAGTAGGGATAAAATTCAAATGCATTTAATTTATGCTTACTATAAAATTTTTAATTTTGAAATGGCCGAAAAAAATATAAAAGAATTTATCAATTTTTATCCCAATCATCCTAATTTAGATTATGTTAAATATATACAATGCCTAATTAGTATGTCTTTAGATAAAGATGTGTTTTTTAAAATTTTACCCATAGATTATTACAAAAATGATCTTAATTATGCGAAAAATGCATTCTTTCAACTACAAAATTTCATACACAAATATCCTCAAAGTCACTATATTATAAATGCTAAAAAAAATTTAATATATATAAAAAATCGTTTATCTGAACATGATCTTGAAATCTTAAAATTTTATTTTTTCAATAAAGAATATATAGCAGTTGTAAATAGAGGAGAAGAAATGATCCAAAAATATTCAGAAACGCCAGCTGCAAGAAAAAGTCTCATATATATGAAAAAGTCTTATAAAGCATTAAGAATTTTTGACACAGCAAAAAAAATATCAAAAATAATTTTACTAAATAAAATTCAAGAAAATTAAAATTTAACAGAAAGAATTGTAAAATATTATTCTTTTATAATTTTTTAAAAATTTTAAAGATACAATAAATAAATTCTACTTTTAGAATACTTTATATAATTAATATGTATTTTTACATTAACAAGAAAATAATGAATATAACAACAGACAAAATACGTCAAGATTTTTTAAAATTTTTTCAAGAAAAAGGACATGTTATTGTTCCAAGTAGCTCTTTAGTTCCATATAATGATTCTACATTATTATTTACTAATGCAGGTATGAATCAATTTAAAGAAATATTTTTAAGTGAAAAAAAAAGCAATTACCCACGTATAGCTACTATTCAACGCTGTTTGAGAACTGGAGGAAAACATAACGATTTAGAAAATGTAGGATATAGTTCAAAACATCATACATTTTTTGAAATGCTTGGAAACTTTAGTTTTGGGGACTATTTTAAAGAAAAAGCAATTGAGTACGCTTGGGAATTATTAACATCAAAAAAATGGTTTAATATACCGAAGAATAAATTGTGGGTATCAGTATACCAAAATGACAGTGAAACATATAAAATATGGAATAAAATCATTAAAATACCTACTGAACGTATTATAAAAATAGGTGATAAAAATCATACTCAATATAATTCTGAAAATTTTTGGCAAATGGGTGATAGCGGACCATGTGGTCCTTGTACTGAAATATTTTATGATTATGAAAATAAAAAAATAGACAATTCAAAAGAATTTTTAGAAAACAAAAATAATCGTTTTATTGAAATTTGGAATATTGTTTTTATAGAATTCAATCGTGTTTCCAAG
>NZ_JBWHTS010000006.1:0-11831 GCF_056343165.1 Buchnera sp. (in: enterobacteria)
AAGATGGAAATAAAACCATCCCGTTATCTCCTGGCACATTAAATATTAACATCGATCAATTTTATTATCCGAATAATCAATTGGCATCTTTGAAAAATATAAATATTATTCTTCCACCAGGAAATATTCTAGGTATTTGCGGTCCTACAGGATCCGGAAAAAGCACTTTATTAAAACTTATTCAAAGACAATTTAATTTTGATAAAAAAGAAATAGTCTATCATAATTTATCATTATTAGATCTAAAAATTGATGATTGGAGAAAACGAATTGCAGTTGTAAATCAAACTTCTTTTTTATTTTCAGAAACTATAGCAAATAACATTTCTTTAGGAAAAAATAATGCATCTCAAAAAGAAATCGAAAAAGTAGCAAAATTAGCTGATATACATAAAGACATTCTCTATTTACCTGAAAGGTATGAAACTCAAGTCGGAGAACGTGGTGTAATGTTATCTGGTGGTCAAAAACAGCGTATTTGTATAGCACGTGCATTATTATTAAATCCAGAAATATTAATATTAGATGATGCACTTTCTGCAGTTGATGCGCAAACTGAAAATAATATTTTAAAAAATATTAAAAAATGGAAAAAAAAAGAACACTCATTAATTATTACAGCACACCGTCTATCTGCATTAATTAATTCAGACGAAATTATAGTAATCAAAAATGGCTCTATCATACAAAGAGGCAATCATATGAAATTAATTAAAGAAGAAAATTGGTATAGATCTATGTCTTATTATCAACAATTAGAAACAGAACTTGAGGATAACTAAAAAATAGGTGAAAAATTTATAATATGAATCATTTAATTGAATTCTGGCCCATTTTAAAACGATTACTAGTTTATGTAAAACCTTACAAAAAAAAATTAATTTTAGCATCTTTTTTACTTTTAAGTGGATCAATATCAGAGGTTTTAGGGCCAATTTTAATAAGTTATTTCATTAATAATTGTTTATCTAAACATCAATTACATTTATTCATCATATTAAGTATAATTATGTTGTTTATAATATTACAAATATTATCAGTTTTTCTTAATTATTTTCAAAGTATTTTATTTAATGAAATAGCAGTAAAAAGTATTAATAAACTACGTCAAGACGTTATGTATGCTGCTTTACGACAACCAATTAGTGTTTTTGATTCGCAACCTATTGGACAAATGATTTCAAAAGTCACAAATGATACTGAAGCAGTTAAAGAATTATATGATACAGTTGCACCTACATTGTTTCGTAGCATAATATTAATTTTTATTATATTATTTGCTATGTTTAGTCTTGAATGGCATATGGCAATTATAGCTTTGTTTATTCTACCATTAGTTACTTTACTCATGTTAGTGTATCAGTACTATAGCACTCCACTTTTACGAAAAGTAAGATACTACTTAGCTGATATTAATAATAAATTCAATGAAAATATTAACGGAATGAATGTAATTCAACAATTCCGTCAACAATACAGATTTAAAGAAAAAATAAAAAAAAGTAGCGATTTACACTATTTAGCACGTATGAAAATATTAAGATTAGATGGTTTTCTATTAAGACCATTACTTAGCTTATTATCTGCTATAATATTATGTAATTTTATATTTTTATTTAGTTTTTTCCCTATTGAAGCGTTTGAAGTCGGTATACTATATGCATTTATTACTTATCTTGGTCGACTAAACGAACCTCTAATTGCTATTACTATTCAGCAATCAGTACTACAACAATCTATTGTTGCAGGAGAAAGAATATTTTCACTGATAGATTCACCACAACAAAAATATGGAAAAATTAATAATGTATTAAAAAGTGGAAAAATAAATATTAAAAATGTTAGCTTTGACTATACTCAATCCAAAAAAAATATATTAAAAAATATTAATATCGATATTCTTTCTAAAAGTTTTGTTGCGCTTGTAGGACAAACGGGTAGCGGAAAAAGCACTTTAGCAAATTTATTAATGGGATACTATCCTATAAAAAATGGAAAGATATACTTGGATAACAAATCTATTGATTCAATAAATCATTGTGTTTTAAGAAAAAATGTATTAATGGTACAACAAGAACCTATAATTCTCTCAGATACTGTTCTTTATAACATTACATTAGGCAGAAAAATTTCTGAAGAAAAAGTTTGGAAAATATTAGATACAGTTCGTCTTTCATATCTAGTAAAATCTATGCCAAAAGGAATTTATTCTCTTTTAGGAGAAGAAGGTAACAATTTATCTGTAGGTCAAAAACAATTATTAGCTATTGCTAGAATACTAGTTGCATATCCTAAAGTACTTATATTAGATGAAGCTACTGCTAATATTGACTCTGGCACAGAACAAATCATTCAAAAAACATTATTAGAAATACGAAAAAATTGCACATTAATAGTAATTGCACACAGACTTTCGACTATTATTGAAGCAGATTTAATTGTAGTTCTAAAAAAAGGGAAAGTTGTTGAAATTGGTAAACATAATCAATTATTGAATAAAAAAAATTTCTATTGGAAAATGTACAAGTATCAATCATCTAAAATGTAAGAGTTTCTGTTAGCTGTATCAGAACACCTGTATTAACTGATATGGCTGCTTTCTTCCGAATCTGACCAAGTTATTCAATTTTACAGTGTTTGGAGCTAACAGAAAACTCTGTTTTAAATTTTAATAATAAAAAATTCAGAATTCCTATTCTATATATCAAATTTAAAATTTACAACTAATATTTATATTTAAATTATAAATTATAAAAATATTTATAAAATAAAGAAGAACACTTTCATAATATAATGAATATTAGTAGCATAACTGTCTTTCAATAAAATATTAAAAAAATATATGAACTATCAAATATTAGCGCGAAAATGGCGTCCGCAAAATTTCGAAGATGTAATCGGTCAAAAACATATTGTAACTGCTATATCTAATGGATTATCTCTTGGTCGCATTCATCATTCATGGTTATTATCTGGCAGTAGGGGAATTGGAAAAACTACAATTGCTCGCTTACTAGCTAAAAGTTTAAATTGTCAAAAGGGTATCACATCAAATCCTTGTAGAAAATGTATTATTTGTCAAGAAATAGAAAAAGGATTATGTTTAGACGTACTTGAAATAGATGGAGCCTCTCGTACTAAAGTAGAAGATATGCGAGAAATTTTGGATAACATTTACTACTCTCCCACTAAAAGCCGTTTTAAAGTATATTTAATTGATGAAGTTCATATGCTGTCACGTCATAGTTTTAACGCGCTGCTTAAAACGCTTGAAGAACCTCCTACACATGTTAAATTTATTTTAGCAACAACAGATATAGATCGAATTCCTAAAACTATTATTTCTCGTTGTTTATGTTTTAAGTTAAAAATTATTTCCGAAGAAAATATTTTTAACTTTTTAAAATATATTTTAAATAAAGAATCTATTGATGCTGATGAATATTTTTTAAAAAAAATTTCTCATCATGCTAAAGGTAGCATACGAGATGGACTTAATTTACTAGAACATGCTATAAATCTCGGTAACGGTCGTGTTGATATAAAAAATATAACAGAAATATTAGGTGTGCTACCTGAAAAATATGCTTTTTTATTAACTGATGCAGTTTTAAAAAAAGATTCAAAAAAAATAATGTTATTGTTGAATAAAATCAGTCATATAGGAGTAGAATGGGAAGAAGTTTTAATAGAAATGTTACGTTTTTTATATCATGTTTCTCTATCACAAGACTTTCCATTAATATGGAAAAAATTTTTTACAGAAAAATATAAATATCGCATTGAAGAATTATCAAAAAATGTTAATAAAAAAAATGTTCAATTATGTTATCAAATATTATTAAATGGTAGAAAAGAACTGAAATTTGCGCCAACTCAAAAAATAGGAGTAGAAATGTCTTTATTACGTGCTGTTACTTCTATTATATAAAAAAATTAATTTTAAAAAAATTTTAATATTTAAAAAAATAAATTATATAATTTAATATTAGAAATAAAATATTTAAAAATAAAAAAATATATTAAAGAAAAAATAATTAAAAAATATTTATTAAAATAAAATCTATATATAAATTTAAAAAATAAATTTATATGAAAATAAAAAATTTTATTGATTATAAAAAAATGATTTATATACATTAATTCTTAGTGAATAATTTCTTTAAAAATATAAATGATAAATATTAAGAGAATACTGATTATTTAAAAAAATATAATATTGAAACATTAAAAAAATTTTTAATATAGAATTTAAACAAACAATATTCGTCTTCTTAAAAAACAATAAAAGATAAAAAATATTATTTTTATATTCCAAACAGAGAGATCGACAAATATGTTTACTAAAGGTGGTTTAGGTAACTTAATGAAACAAGCACAACAAATGCAAGAAAAAATGGCAAAAATACAAGAAGAAATAGCCCAAATGGAAGTTACAGGAGAAGCAGGAGCTGGATTAGTCAAAGTAACTATTAATGGAGCGCATAATTGCAGACGAGTCGAAGTAGATCCTAGTTTGCTTCAAGATGATAAAGATATGCTAGAAGACTTAGCAGCTGCTGCATTCAATGATGCAACAAGAAGAATATCTGAAGTTCAAAAAAAGAAAATGTCAGCTATATCTACAGGAATGCAGCTACCAAATGGTTTCAATCTACCTGTTTAAAAATAAAATTTTAAAATAATAAAAAATAGAAATGTGATATTAATGAATAATTATAAATTTTTTAAAGTATTTTTTTTAGAAAAGTATTTTTTTTAGAAAATAATTTTTATTTTTTGATAAATCAATTTTATTTTAATGTAAGAAGAGATATATGAATGAAAATAAAAAATAAAGAAGTTTATAAATTTCAATCAGAAGTAAAACAATTATTACATTTAATGATTCATTCACTGTATTCTAATAAAGAAATCTTTTTAAGAGAACTAATATCTAATTCATCAGATGCAATAGATAAATTAAGGTTTGAGTCTATATCATTACCACATTTATACGAAAATGATAGTAATGTAAAAATTCAAATATCTGTTAACAAAGCACAAAGAACAATAACAATTAGTGATAATGGCATAGGCATGACTAAACAAGATGCCATTGAAAATCTTGGTACAATTGCTAAATCAGGAACAAAATCGTTTCTTGAATCTCTGGAAAAAAAAGAAAACAAAAAAAACGAATTAATTGGAGAGTTTGGAGTTGGTTTTTATTCATCTTTTATTGTATCTGAAAAAGTTTCAGTTAGAACTAGATTTGCCGGTGCACAATCTAACGAAGGGACTTTATGGGAATCATCAGGAGAAGGGGAATATAATGTTACAGATATTACAAAAAAAACTAGAGGAACTGAAATTACTTTATTTTTAAAAAAAGAAGAAGAAGAATTTTTAGAAATATGGCGCATTAAGAATATAATTAGTAAGTACTCTGATCATATTACTGTTCCGATACACATACAAAATTATGATGAAAAAAACAAAACATATTTTTGGGAACAAATTAATAAAGCTAAAGCATTATGGACACTAAAAAAAACTTCTATTACTGACAAAGATTATAAAGATTTTTATAAACATCTTACTCATGATCAAAACGATCCACTTATTTGGAGTCATAATCGTGTAGAAGGAAATCAAGAATATATTAGTTTGTTATATGTTCCTGAAAAAGCAGCTTGGGATATCTGGAATCGAGATAATAAACATGGTTTAAAATTATATGTAAAACGTGTCTATATCATGGACAATTCACAAGCTTTTCTGCCTAATTATTTACGTTTTATAAGAGGATTAATAGATTCTAGTGATTTGCCTTTAAATATTTCCAGAGAAATATTACAAGATAATTCTATTACAGAAAAATTAAGAAAAGCACTGATAAAAAGATCTTTAAGTATGTTAGACAAGCTGGCACAAAATACTGCTGAAAAATATCAAATTTTTTGGAAACAATTCGGACTTATTCTAAAAGAAGGACCAGCAGAAGATCATCAAAATTTAGATAAAATTGCTGATTTATTACGTTTTTCATCTATTAAAAATAATAGTTCTGAACAAAATATGTCTTTAACAGAATATGTATCTAACATGAATGAAAAACAAGAAAAAATATATTATATTACTGCAGATAGTTATTCATCTGCAAAAAATAGCCCACATTTAGAATTTTTTAAAAAAAATAATATTGATGTTTTACTATTATCCGATCGTATTGATGAATGGATGATGAATTATCTTACTGAATTTAGAGGTAAAAAATTTCAATCTATTAGTAAAGAGGATTCATCACTAAATAAGATAACAAAAGAAAAAAAAATAAAAAATAATGAAGTTTCAACAGAAATGATTGAATTTTTAAAAACAGTAAAAAAAATATTAGGAGAAAAAATAAAAGATGTTAGATTAACTAATCGATTAACAGAAACACCTTGTGTTCTACTTAGTGATTCTGCCGAAATGACTACACAAATGGCTAAACTTTTTTCTGCAGCAGGACAACCTGTTCCAGAATTAAAATATATTTTTGAAATTAATCCTGAACATATTTTAATAAAAAAAATATGCTTAATGAAAAATGAAAAAGAACTTAACGAATGGATTAAATTGTTACTAGATCAAGCGTTATTAGCTGAAAAAGGTAATCTAGAAAACCCACATAAATTCATAGCTAGAATGAATAAATTACTTATTAAATAATAAGAAATATGATTACTACTATCATATAGTAGTAATCTTAAGATCAACTAATACATAAAAAAGAAATCATTATGCATATTATTTTATTAGGTGCACCTGGAACAGGAAAGGGAACACAAGGAAGAATTATTGCTCAAAAATATAAAATCCCTCAAATATCTACAGGCGACATACTACGAGAAAGTATTTCTTCTAAAAATAAAATAGGGCTAAGTATTAAAAAAATTATAGAAGAAGGAAAGCTAGTTTCTAATGAAATTGTATGTAATTTAGTTAAAGAGAGAATTAAAAAAAAAGACTGTATAAATGGTTTTTTATTAGATGGATTCCCGAGAACTATCGAACAAGCTTTATACCTGTCAAAAAATAACATAAAAATAGATTACGTCATAGAATTTGTAATGCCATTTAAATCTATATTAGAACGGATATCAGGTAGACGAATACATATTCAATCAGGACGTATTTATCATGTAAAATGGAATCCTCCAAAGCATAAAAACAAAGATGATATAACTGGAGAATCATTAATTACAAGAGAAGATGATAGGGAGGAAAGCGTTAAAAATAGATTGAATGAATATAAAAAAGTGCATCATCCATTAATTGAATACTACATGCATGAAAAAATAGCAGGTAATGTAAAGTTTGTTAAAATTAATGCCATAAATACATTATCTCATATACAAGAAGAAATAGAAAAAATTTTAAGTAAGTGATTTTCTGTGCGTTCTACAGGATTTGAACCTGTGACCTACGGCTTAGAAGGCCGTTGCTCTATCCAACTGAGCTAAGAACGCATAAAATGTATAATCAGATTAAAATTTAACATTAATACAATATATATGCAACTAAATTAATATTAATATTGTTATATTTAATAATACTAACCTATATTATAATAACATTTTTATATATACAAAAATAATAGAGTCACTTACTAATGTCTGCAATAATTATAGATGGCAATAAAATAGCAAAAAAAATACAATTAAATATTTTAAAAAAAGTAAAAAAAAGAAGAAATAATGGGGAAAAAATACCTGGATTAGCTATGATTTTAGTCGGGAACAATATTCCTTCTCAAATTTATGTTCATAAAAAACAAATAGCATGTAAAAATGTTGGTTTTTTTTCAGAATGTTGGAATTTTCCTGATAATGTCAATGAAATAGAAATATTAAATCTCATTTCTGAATTAAATGAGAATAAAAATATAGATGGAATTTTAATACAATTGCCATTACCTAAACAGATAAACCAAGTAAAAATTTTAAGTAGCATTATTCCCGAGAAAGATGTAGATGGGTTTCATCCATATAACACCGGTTCTTTATGTCAAAGAACTCCCAGACTACGAGCATGTACACCTAAAGGAATAATTACAATGTTAAAATACAAAAAAATAAAAACTCACGGGTTACATGCAGTAATGGTTGGAGCCTCTAATATAGTCGGAAGACCCATGAGTTTAGAATTATTATTGGCAGGATGTACAACTACTGTGACACATCGCTTTACTAAAAATTTAAAAAATCATGTAAGCAATGCTGATTTATTAATTGTGGCAGTTGGAAAACCAAGGTTTTTAAAAGGTAATTGGATAAAGAATGGTTCTATAGTTATAGATGTTGGAATTAATAGATTAAAAAATGGACAAATAGTAGGTGATGTAGATTTCGAAAATGCATGTTTAAGAGCATCTTATATTACTCCTGTACCTGGAGGAGTCGGACCTATGACAGTAGCTACATTGCTACAAAACACATTAGAAGCCTGTGAAAAATATCACGACTGTTAAATTTTTTTATATTTACGCCATATTGTTTTATTAGGTAAATCTTCTAATATTATATCTAAAGATGCTAATTTCTCTCTGATGTTATCTGCTTTTTTCCATAATTTTAATTTTCTTGCAACGTTTCTTTTTTCTATCAATAATTCAATTTTTCTTAATTTATATGAATTTAATGTACTTTTTTTTTGTAAGAAATCTTCTGGATTTTGCGTTAAGAATCCTAAATTATTAGCTAAACGTTTTAATCTAAAAGCAAATTTATTAGCTTTTAACATATCTTGATTTTTAAAAAAATTAATTCGACGTGCTATTTTACAAAAAATAGAAAATACTTTAGGAGTATTAAAATCATCATTCATGGCGTTATAAAATTCAGACTCAAAATTAACACCCTCTTCGTTATTAAAACAAGGATCAGTATTGTATAATGTTGTATATAAATATTCTAATGAAATACATGCTTGATTTAATTTTTTTTCACAATAGTAAATAGGATGACGATAATGTGTTGAAAGAAAAAAATAACGTAACACTTCAGGATTCCAATCTTTTAAAATATTTCTCAAAAAGTGAACATTTCCTAAAGACTTAGACATTTTTTGATTATTTATGATCACCATCCCAGTATGCATCCAAAAATTTATTATTGATTTATTATTAAAACATATAGATTGAGCTCTTTCGTTTTCATGATGAGGAAAAAGAAGATCAGAACCACCTCCATGAATATCTATAGAATCATTAAAAAAAACGCTATTTATAGCACTGCATTCGATGTGCCAACCAGGTCGTCCTTGTCCCCATGGAGAATTCCAAGAGTATTCTGCTTGATTAGAAACTTTCCAGAGTATAAAATCCAAAGGATTTTTTTTCATTTTATTAACAGGAACACGTAATCCGGATTTCAATAATATCAAAGATTGACGAGATAAAGTTCCATAATTAGGATCGCTATCTACAGAAAAAACAACGTCACCATTTTGGTTTATATATGCATGTTTTTTTATTATTAACTTTTTAATTATTTCGATAATGTTATAAACATAATCTGTAATACGAGGCTCTTCGTCAGGAGGAACAATACCTAAAGACTTAAAATCTTTATGCATTTCTTTTATCATAAAGGTAGTAAGAGAATTAATATTAATTTTTTCTTTGACTGATTTTAAAATAATTTTATCATCTATATCAGTAATATTCCGAATATATTTTACTTGAAAACCAGATAAACGTAAGTAACGAACTATCATATCAAATACTACAAAAGTACGTCCGTGTCCAATATGACAAAAATCATATACAGTTGCACCACATACATACAAATTAATTTGATTTTTTTTAATAGGCTTAAAAATTTCTTTTTTTTTAGTTAACGTATTAAAAATTTTTAACATGATTTATTTCCTATAAAATATATTCAAATAAAATAATATAAAATATATTATTTTCTATATTACCAATATGTTAAACTAATCAAATTATTTTTTATAAAAAATATTTACCATATAAAATTTCAAAAAAAGTTAAAAAATTATTTATAAAAATTTAAAATTAATTATAAAATATATAATTAAAAATTAAAATCTTAAAAAGATTATATATTTTCAAAAAAATAGGGGACTAATAATGAATATACAATTACGAGAAATGTTAAAATTCCCTTGTTTTTTTACTTATAAGATTATTGGATTAGCACAACCTGAACTTATTGATCAAATAATAAAAGTCATTCAAATTCAAATTCCTGGAGATTATACACCTCAAGTAAAATCCAGTAACAGAGGCAACTATCTTTCTGTTTCAATTACAATATGTGCTAAAAATTTTGAGCAAATTGAAATTTTATACCATGAGATTAGTAAAATCAATATAGTTAGAATGGTTCTCTGAAAAAATATAGTTAGAAT
Source organism: Buchnera sp. (in: enterobacteria) (assembly GCF_056343165.1). Taxonomy (NCBI): domain Bacteria; kingdom Pseudomonadati; phylum Pseudomonadota; class Gammaproteobacteria; order Enterobacterales; family Erwiniaceae; genus Buchnera; species Buchnera sp. (in: enterobacteria). The sequence continues at coordinate 10,402 of NZ_JBWHTS010000006.1, forward strand.
GGTTCTCTGAAAAATTTAAAATACATATAAGAATTTTTATACTCATGTAGTACAGCCCCATTAAAGAGCCGTACTATAAGAACATGTTTTGTATTTATATTAAAAAGTTAAATCAATTTATAAACTAATAACATTAGCAGCAGATGGTCCTTTCGCACCCTCAGTAATTTCAAACTCAACGCTTTGACCTTCTGCTAAAGTTTTAAATCCATTGCTTTGTATAGCTGAAAAATGAACAAATACATCTTTACTTCCATCTTCTGGAGTAATGAAACCAAAACCTTTAGATTCATTAAACCACTTAACATTACCTTTAATCTTGGACATCTATATTACCTTACATGAAAAAATATACTAAATTGAAAAAAAATTAATCAATAACTTTTTTAATTATTTTATAATTTAAAATTTTAATATAAAAAATTTAAATTCTCAATAGATTAACATGTAAATCTATTGTTAGCTAGAAAGTAATTTGTTTTTAAAAACATTTATATAAATCTTAATAAAAAATTTTTATATTTTTTAAATACTATACTATTTATAATATAAAATAGTAATATATTTTAAAGAATAATTAATTTTAAATATAAAAAAACCCGAAAAAATTTCGGGTTTTTTTATGCCTGGATTTGACCTACTCTCACACGGGGAGACCCCGTAATACCATTGGCGTTATAGCGTTTCACTTCTGAGTTCGGAATGGATTCAGGTGGTACCACTACACTATTTTTACCAGGCATTTTAATAAATTTTTATTTTTAAAATACTTTTAAAAATTAATGAATTCAGTAAAAACAAGATTTTTATTAAATTTATTTTAAAAACACCTCTGGTGTTGCAAGGTTAAGCCTCTTGGGTCATTAGTACTAGTTAGCTCAACATATTGCTATGCTTACACATCTAGCCTATCAACGTCGTAGTCTTCAACGTCCCTTCAGTAAACATTTCTGTTTCAGGGAAGACTTATCTTGGGGCAAGTTTCGTGCTTATATGCGTTCAGCGCTTATCTTTTCCGCATTTAGCTACCGGGCAATGCCATTGGCATGACAACCCGAACACCAGTGATGCGTCCACTTCGGTCCTCTCGTACTAGAAGCAGCCCCCCTCAATCTTCCAGCGCCCACGGCAGATAGGGACCGAACTGTCTCACGACGTTCTAAACCCAGCTCGCGTACCACTTTAAATGGCGAACAGCCATACCCTTGGGACCTGCTTCAGCCCCAGGATGTGATGAGCCGACATCGAGGTGCCAAACACCGCCGTCGATATGAACTCTTGGGCGGTATCAGCCTGTTATCCCCGGAGTACCTTTTATCCGTTGAGCGATGGCCCTTCCATTCAGAACCACCGGATCACTAAGACCTGCTTTCGCACCTGCTCGAGCCGTCACTCTCGCAGTCAAGCTAGCTTATGCCATTGCACTAACC